>DAOMZC010001159.1:0-2365 GCA_035437965.1 Pseudomonadota bacterium | reverse complement strand
CCACGATCACCTGATCCCCCTGCAGCCGCCCCGCGGCACGCGCCTTGATCTCTTCCGGCCCATCGGTGAGCAAGGTCGCCTGGTAGGTCAGCTTGACCAGCGGCTGCCCCGCCTTGGGGGTCCGGCTGAGGTAGCGCTGCAGCCGGCACCGCCCCGCCAGGACCAGCCCCAAGAGCCGCTGCGGCTCGCCGGCGAGCGACCGCCGCCCCCGGCTCGTCCCCGGCGGCTGCGACCCCAGCCCGCCCACCAGCGGCGATCCCGAGGGCACCCCGGCGGGCGACCGCGCAGACAGCGGCTGACCCACCGGCGACCGAGCCGACAGCGGCGGACCGGACAGCGGAGGTTGCGAGAGGGGCTGACCTACTGGCGGCGGACCGAACAGCGGAGGTTGCGAGAGGGGCTGACCCGCCGGCGACCGGCCCGACAGCGGAGGTTGCGAGGGCGGAGGACCGGCGAGCGGCGGACCGGACAGCGGAGGCCGCGAGGGCGGCGGACCGGCGGGCGGTGGGCCGGACATTGGCGGCCGTGAAAGCGGCAGACCGGCGAGCGGTGGGCCGGACATTGGCGGCCGTGAGGGCGCTGGACCGGCGGGCGGCGGGCCGGACAGCGGAGATCGTGAGAGCGGCGGACCGGACCGCGGCGGCGGACTGTTCAGCGCGTCCGGTGCCGGGCCGGGCACCGCGCCGCTGGTGGAGTGCGCCGCGGCCCCGGCGGCCGGGTTCACCGGCAGCTTGTCATGGGAGTCGAACAGCTCCCGCGGGGCTGCCTTCTGCACCCGCCCGCTGTCCGCGTACAGCGCCTTGGGGATCTGGGTGAGCAGCGCCGGCGGCGTCCCGGTCAGGCTCACCCCCCGCTCGGTCAGAAAGCGGCTGATTGCGGCGATGCTGGAAAACCGGCCGCCGCCCTCCGCCACCACCTGATCGAGCTCGGCCCCGAGCTCGGCGGCGCTCTGGAAGCGCTGCTCGGGCAGCTTGGCCAGGGCGCGGTGCACCACCGCCTCCAGGTGCGGCGAGGCCCACGGGCAGACCGAGCGCAGCGGCGGCACCTCGCCGCGCACCACCGCGTAGAACGTCGCCACCGTGTCCTCGCGGTAGAACAGCGGCTGCCCCGAGCACAGCTCGTACAGCACCACGCCGAGCGCGAACAAGTCCGAGCGGCAGTCGAGCGGCTGCGACTGGACCTGCTCGGGCGACATATAAGCGGGCTTGCCCTGCAGCCCCTCCTCGGCCTGGTGGAGGCGGGTGTCGGCGCGCGCCACGCCGAAGTCGATGACCTTGACCAGCCCCTCGGGCAGGACCATCAGGTTCGACGGCGAGACATCGCGGTGGACGACGTTGAGCAGGCGCCCGCTCATGTCGCGCAGCTGGTGGGCGGCGTGCAGGCCGGCGCACGCCTGGCCGATGATCGCCGCCACCAGCTCGGGCGGCAGCCGCTCGCCGCGCTGACCGAGCTGGGCCGCCAGGTTGGACACGGTGACGCCGCGCAGGTACTCCATCGCCAGGAACAGCACGCCGTCCTGCTCGCCGACATCGTAGATCTTGACCACGTTGTGGTGGTTGATGTCGGCGGCGATGCGCGCCTCGTCGAGGAACATCGCCCCGGCGTCGACCAGGCTCCACATCTCGGGCTGGATGAGCTTGAGCGCCACCTGGCGAAACATCCCGCCCAGGCCCGTCTGCCGGGCCATGAACACCTCGGCCATGCCGCCGCCGCCCAGCCGCCCGGTAAGGACGTAGCGCCCGAACGGCACCGACAGCCCGACCCCGATCCGGCAGCGCGGACCGTGCCCGATCTGGCCGATGCTGAGATCGATCGAGCCGGTCGCCCCCGGGACTGCCGGCGGCGGCGCGGGCTTGCCGGCAGCCGCCGGTGCGCCGGCGGTCGGCTCGAGCACCAGCCCGTCCAGCCGCTCGCCGCTCGGCAGGACGAACGTGCCGGCGGTGCTGCCGACATCGCGCGCCACATAGCCGGTGCCGGCCCGCGCGAGCTCGGCGTGGTGGCGCGAGACCCCCGGGTCCGGCAGCACCACGTCCGAGGTCAGGTTGCGCCCGATGCGCACCTTCTGGGCGTCGAAGAAGTACATCTGCTCGCCGCTGCGCGCGCCGCTGAGGATGCGCACCTCGACCACCGTGCCGACCGCTCCGCGCGGCCGCCCCGCCTCGCCGCCCCCGCTCGTCCCCGAGCTGGCCGGGGCGTGCTCCCCCGACTGCATCACCATCCGCTGGCCGTCGCCGCGCGGCCGGGAGCGTAAATCAGGGTCGTCGCTGCGCCAAGCAGGGTCATCGCAGGCTCAGTCTAGGCGACGCGTCGCCGTCCAGGCAAGGTCCGCGTCAAAGACCTCGCCCCTGGCCGCGGAGCGGAAGGG
>DAOMZC010001158.1:0-2365 GCA_035437965.1 Pseudomonadota bacterium | reverse complement strand
GCGCTCGCTCAGCCGGTCCGCCGGGAGCAGCGTGATCCTGGTGGACGGCGCCCTGGCCGCCTACGTCCGGCGCCGCAGCCCCGACCTGACGGTGTTCCTGCCCGAGGACGAGCCGGCGCGCAGCCGGGTCGCGCGGGCGGTGGCGCGCAAGCTTGCCGAGGTCGCTCAGCGCACGGGGCAGCTGCGCCGCTCGGTCTTTTCGATCGCGACGATCAACCAGGTCAGCGCCGCCCAGCACCCGCTGGTCAGCGCCCTCAAGGAAGCCGGCTTCGCCCCCGGCCTGACCGGCTGGCAGCTGCGCCAGACCCCGCCGCGGCGGGCCGCCGCACCCAGCTTCTCCGAGGCCGACTACCGGCGGTATCAGACGGTCCCGCTCGCGGGCAGCGCGGACGCGCCGGCGCCGCGGTCCGCCGGCAGCCGCGTCGACCTCGCCGACTTTGCCGATGATGAGCCGGTGGATGATCTGGCCGATCTGCTGCCCCCAGGCGGCGCTGAACCAGGCGACGAGCCTGACGAGGAGCCGGGCTCGGATCATGCCTGAGGGCGATACCCTCTACCGCGTCGCGCGGACGCTGAACAAGGCGCTGGCGGGGCAGGTGGTGCGCCGCTTCGACGCCGCCTATGCGCCGCTGCTGCGCATCGATGAAGAGGCGCCGCTGGTCGGCCGCACCGTGCAGCGGGTCGAGGCGCGCGGCAAGTGGTGCCTGATCTGGCTCGGCCCGCGCGTCGCCCCGGGTGCCGCTTCGCCACCGCGCCGCTGGGATGGCGTCCTGGTGCTGTGCACCCACCTGCGCATGAGCGGCATGTGGCACATCTATCGCGCCGGAAGCGCCGGACGTGCCGGGAGTGCCCGACGTGCCGGGAGTGCCGAGCGTACTGAAAGCGCAGAGAGTGCCGAGAGCGCAGAGAGTGCCGAGAGTGCCGAGAGCGCCGAGAGCGCCGGGAGCGCCGGGAGCGCCGGGAGCGCCGAGAGCGCCGAGAGCGCCGGGAGCGCCGAGAGTGCCGAGAGTGCCGGGAGCGCCGAGAGCGCCGGGAGCGCTGAGAGCGCCGGCTCGACCTTGGACAGCGACGAGCCCTGGCAGCGCCCGCGGCGCGACATGCGGGTGCTGCTGGCCACCGACGCCTTCGTCGCGGTCGGCTTCCGGGTGCCGGTGGCGAGCCTGCTCACCGTGCCCGAGCTCGCGCGCCACCCGGACCTGTCGCGCCTGGGGCCGGATCTGCTCGCCGAGCCGTTCGCCGCCGACGAGGCGCTGCGCCGCCTGCGCGCCGACGGCGACCGCCAGCTCGGCGACGCGCTGCTCGATCAGCGGCTGGTGGCGGGCCTTGGCAACGTCTACAAGTCCGAGCTGTGCTTCATGACCGGCCTCCACCCCCTGCTGCCGATCGGCGCCGTGCCCGAGGAGACGCTGCGCAAGGTGCTGGAGCTCGGCCGGCGGCTGCTGCGCGCCAACGCCTACGCCCCGAATCCCGCCGCCGAGGCGGTGACCTTCACCGGCCTGCGCCGCACCACCGCCGCCATGGACCCCCGCCGGCGCCTCTGGGTGTACGGCCGCGCCGGGCTTCCCTGCCGTCGCTGCGGCACCCCGATCGGCGAGAAGCGCCAGGGCCTCGGGGCGCGCGTCACCTTCTTCTGTCCGACCTGCCAGCCGTTAAAAGAGGCGACGATCGCTTAGCCCATTTGGTATTTATGCTCGAAGCGGAGGGCGACAAAATCCGGACCGCGTTTGGCAGCAGGCCGGGCGGCAGCGCCCACACAGGGAGTCTTCGACGATGAGCGGCAGTGGCGCGCGGATCCTGATCCTGGACGACCAGCGGGCGGCGCGGCGGGTGCTGCGCTCGGTGCTGGGCGCCATCGACGATCTCCACTTCGAAGAGGCCTCGACCCTCGAGCAGGCGCTGGTCCTGTGCCGGGAGCAGCGCTTCGACGCCTACCTGGTCGACATCCACCTCTCGGAGAGCCCGCTGGAGCGCGGTGGCATCGAGTTCATCAAGCAGGTGCGGGCGCTGCAGCCGGCCCCCGCGGTGGTGGTCTCGGCGTCGGTCGAGATGCAGGACCTGCGCGAGGCGATGCGCGCCGGGGCCGTCGACTACGTCCTCAAGGACCAGCTCTCGCCCGAGCTCATCGTCCCGATCGTCCAGGAGATCCTCGCCAAGCGCGACCTGCAGCGGCGGGTGCAGCAGCTCGGCGAGCGGCTCGATCGCGACTATGGCCTGGGCGCCATCGTCGGCGTCTCGGTGGCGATCGAGCGCATGCGCAACCTGGTGCGCCGGCTGGCCGATGCCGACGCCACGATCCTTCTGCGCGGGCCCAACGGCACCGGCAAGGAGCTGGTCGCCCAGGCGCTGCACCAGACCGGCAAGCGCT
>DAOMZC010001157.1:0-2368 GCA_035437965.1 Pseudomonadota bacterium | reverse complement strand
GGTCCGATGCCCGGCCGGACCCTCCAAAAGGCCGTGCTGGTCGCCGGAGTCTTGTTATGGCTCCTGTTTCTCGGGCTGCTAAAGCTCGCGCGGCGCCCCGCCCGCGGCCCGGAGTCGCTGACCTGGATGCAGGGCGGCACGCCGCTGTCCGCCAGCACCGCCGCCGCCGCGGTGAGCGCCGCCTGGACCCGCGCCGGCTTCGCCCGCCCGCTGTCCGGGCTGCTGACGCTCCTGTCCGCGATGGTCCTGCTCATCGGTCCGTACTTCGCCCTGCAGTCGCTGCTCGGCCAGCACGTGCAGCCGTTCCCCGAGGCCGACGGGCTGTGGCGCGACCTGGTCGGGATGCTGATGATCCTGTGGCTGACGTTCGACCTTGGCACCCAGACCGCGATGGTCAAGTACTTCGCCGAGCACCGCGTGGTGAGTCCCAAGGACGCGCTACGCGACATCCAGTTCTACGTCTGGTTCCAGCTGCTGTCGCGCCTCGTCGAGGCGTCGTTCCTCGTCGCCCTGGTGCTCGGCTACCTCCCCTACTCCACCTACGCGATGTACACGCCGCTGGCGCTCTTGTACGCGGCGTACTGTCTGCCTTCGGTGTCGGGGCTCGGGAAGCTCTTGTGTCAGGCGCTGCAGCGGTTCGACTACCAGAATCTCCTCGACCTCGCCGAGCAGCGGCTGCTGGTGTTCCTGGTGCCGATTCCGTTCGTGCTCGGCTTCCGCGCCTGGGGCCGCGGCCAGCCGGACTTCGGCGAGGCCTACGGGGCGGCGATTGGCCTCGGGGTCGGGACGGTGGCGACGCAGCTCGTGGTGATGGGGCTGGGCTTTTACGCGCTGCGCCGGCTCGGCGTGCCGCTGCGCCCGCTGTTCCGCGCCCACTTCGACCGCGCGACGGTGCGGCGGCAGCTCCTGTTCGGGGTCAAGACCACGATCGGCCAGGAGCCGTACCGCTTCACCCAGGCGCTGGAGAGCCAGATCATCATCCGCTGGCTCGCCGACTTCCCGGCGCTCTTAGGAATCCGGGACCTCATCAACAACCGCCTGGCATTCCTGTTCTTCTTCGCCTGGAGCTACTACCAGAGCGCGGTGCCGGCGGTGTCCGAGGCGATGGCGGCAAAAAAGGAGCGGCTCGTCCAGTACTATGTAGCGCGCTATCTGCAGTTCGGATTCCTGTTCTCGACGCTCATCTTCTCGATGCTGTGCGCCGTCGGGCCGCTGTTCATCCGCGGCGCCCTGGGCGCGCAGTGGAGCCGCGCCGCGGACTATCTGCTGCTGGGCTGCCTGAGCGGGCTGCTGTTGCCGCTGGCGTGGCTGTCGGACTCGCTGCAGCAGGGCGCCGGGCGGCCGGGGACCAACACCGTGGTCATGCTGGTCGAGCAGGGAGTGCGCCTGCTGCTCCTTTTGCTGCTGGTGCCGCGGCTGCAGTTTGCCGGCATCTACCTGGCGACGCTGCTGGCGCTGGGGCTCAAGTGCGTCTTTGGCTGGGTGCTCAACCACCGGCTGATCGTGCGGCTGCGGCTGCCGGCGTGGCAGACCTTCGGCGCGCCGGCGGTGGCAGGGCTTGGGAACTATGCGGTCTGGTGGACGGTGAGCCGGGTGCTGGCGCCGCACAGCACGACCGCGGTGCTGCTCTTGTTCTTCGTCGCCGGGGCGACCTCGTTCGTGATCGGCCTGTTCCTCAGCGCGGCGGTCGGTGGCATCGATCCGGCGGCGCAGCGCGAGCTGGAGGACGGCGCGCAGATGTCGGCGCTGATGCGCCCCCTGTGCCAGATCCTCGCCGGGGCAGCGCGCCTGGGCTCGCGCCTGTCGCCGTGGCCGGCCCGCACCTCCAGCCTCGCCGCGGAGGCCGCCGTGGAGGCCGCCGAGCTGGGCGGCGGACCCGGCCGCCTCAACGGAGTCTTGCCCCTGTACCAGGATGAACCTCGCCGAGCCCTATTTGAACTTCATGCCGCAGATCGGATCGTCGCCGCAGGCCCCCGGATCGGGGCTGGGCAGGGCCGCCGGGCGGGACGCGGCCGGACGGTGGGCAGGCTTTGCGTGCGCGGCGGCAGTGGCCGGTCGCGACGGACCCGGTGGCGGCGGTCCCACGGCGGGGGCCGGCTCGGCAGGCGGCAGCTGGACGGGCGGCGGCGCGAAGACCAGGGGAGCCCCAGGCTTACCGGTCAGCGCCTCGCGGCCGCGCGCCCGCACCGGCTGGGTCAGAAGGACGATCGCCATGGCGACCATGGCCAGCAGGCTGAGCGCCATGCCGCTCATCGCCCAGCGCACCGCGACGCCCGGCGCCGCCGGTGGCGGCTGGGTCTGCAGGTGCTCGTGCAGCACATCGCGCTCCGCCTTGAGCTGGATGAGCGCCTGCTGCATCGCCGCCACC
>DAOMZC010001156.1:0-2368 GCA_035437965.1 Pseudomonadota bacterium | reverse complement strand
AAGCGGTCGCCCCGGGCGGCGAGCACGCGGCCGGAGCCGAGGGGCACCATGATCCGGCCGAGGGCGTGGCGGTGGCGACCGGTGAGCACGGCGAGCACGCCGAACATGGCGAGCACGGTCCGCTGGTCGAGAACTGGTGGAGCTGGGATTACGGGCCCGGCAAGAGCCACCGGCACCCGCCGTTCGGCTTCGCGCTCATCAACTTCGTCGTCTTCCTGTACCTGCTCAATCGCCTGGCCGGTAAGGACTTCCGCGGCTTTATGCTGTCGCGCCACACCGAGGTCCGCAAGGCCCTGGACCGCGCCCGCGAGATCGAGGCCAAGGCGCAAGAGCAGCTGCGCCACTTCGCCGAGCGCACCAAGGCGGTTGACGCCGAGATCACCGCGCTCCTCGCCGGCTTCCAGAAGCAGGCCGAGGCCGAGCGGCAGACCATCATCGCCCGCGCCGAGGCCGACGCCCAGAAGCTCTTGCGCGATGCCGAGTCGCAGGTCCAGGTGGCGCTCGACACCGCCCGCCGCGAGCTCGAGCAGAAGGCGGCGCTTCTCGCCGTGGATCTGGCCGAGAAGCTCCTGGTGGCGCGGATCAACGACGCCGACCAGCAGAAGCTCGTCGACCGCTATGTCGCCCAGGTCGAGGGCCTGACCGGCAAGCCGGGCACCCCGGAAGGACTTTCGTAAAATGCTCAGCGGCTCTGTATCGCGGCGCTATGCGCGAGCGATCCTGCTCATCGGAGAGCAGAACCAGAACTACGACATCCTCGCCAGCGAGATCGATCGCCTGGCGGCCACCTACGACAAGAGCAGCGAGCTGCGCAGCGTGCTGGAGAACCCGGCCTTCTCGGTCACCCAGCGCCAGGCGGTGCTCGATGAGCTCAGCCGGCGGCTCATGCTGTCGCGGACGATCCACAACTTCGCCTCGCTGCTGCTCACCCGCAACCGCCTGTCGGCGCTGCCCGGGATCGCCCGCCACCTGCGCCTGCTGGTCGATGAGCAGGCCGGCCGCGTGCGCGCTCGCGTGACCTCGGCCCGGCCGCTCGATCAAGCGACCGAGACGCGCATCGCCATAGCCATCGGCAAGGCGACCGGGCGCGCGGTCTTGCTGGAGAAGCACATCGACGAATCGCTCATCGGCGGCGTGGTCACCCAGGTCGGCGATCTGGTGTACGACGGGAGCCTCGCCACCGAGCTGCAGAAGCTGCGTGACCGCTGGCTGCAGAACTAAAAAGCGGCGTCGGCTGGCGGCGCCGCGGTCCCCCGGGCGCGCGCCTCAGGTCAGCCCCGCAGGCAGCTTTATCGACGCATCCGAGTTTCGCAACCGACCACGCGCACGACCCGCGCCGCGCGCGGCACTAAAGATAGGAACCGACTATGGAGCTCAGGGCCGAAGAGATCTCGCAAATCATCCGCAAGCAGATTGAGGACTATGACCAGAAGGTCTCGGTCCAAGAGACCGGCACCGTCCTGGTCGCCGGTGACGGCATCGCCCGCGTGTACGGCCTGGCGGGCGCGATGGCCGGAGAGCTTGTGGACTTCCCCCACAACATCAAGGGCATGGTCCTCAACCTCGAAGAGGACAACGTCGGCGTGGCGCTGCTCGGCAGCTACGAGCTCATCCGCGAGGGTGACGTGGTGCGGCGCACCGGCCAGATTGCCTCGGTCCCGGTCGGGCCCGAGATGCTCGGCCGCGTGGTCAACGCGCTCGGCCAGCCGGTCGACGGCAAGGGCCCGATTGCCACCAAGCTGACCCGCCAGGTCGAGGTCAAGGCCCCCGGCATCATCGCCCGCAAGTCGGTGCATGAGCCGATGCAGACGGGCATCAAGGCCATCGACGCGATGATCCCGATCGGCCGCGGCCAGCGCGAGCTCATCATCGGCGACCGCCAGACCGGCAAGACCGCGGTGGCCGTCGATACGATCATTAATCAAAAAGGCCAGAACATGCACTGCATCTACGTCGCCATCGGCCAGAAGCAGTCGACGGTGGCGTCGGTCGTGGATCGCCTGAACCAGACCGGGGCGATGGAGTACACGACGGTGGTGGTGGCCTGCGCCAGCGAGCCGGCGCCGCTGCAGTTCCTCGCCCCCTACTCGGGCGTGGCGATGGGCGAGTACTTCCGCGATAACGGCAAGCACGCCCTTATCATCTACGACGATCTGAGCAAGCAGGCGGTGGCCTACCGCCAGCTGTCGCTGCTCCTCCGCCGCCCGCCGGGCCGCGAGGCGTACCCCGGCGACGTGTTCTATCTGCACAGCCGCCTTTTGGAGCGCGCCGCCAAGATGTCCGACGAGCAGGGCGCCGGCTCGCTCACCGCGCTGCCGATCATCGAGACCCAGGCCGGCGACGTGTCGGCCTACATCCCGACCAACGT
>DAOMZC010001155.1:0-2371 GCA_035437965.1 Pseudomonadota bacterium | reverse complement strand
TCGGTAGGGTCCGAACCCTGGTTCCACCCTGCATCGCAGGGGGTCGGTAGGGTCCCGACCCTGGTTCCACCCTGCATCGCAGGGGGTCGGTAGGGTCCGAACCCTTCTTCTACTCCTAGCGCAGTGCGGGCGGCGGCTCGTCCTCGCGGCCTGGGTGGGGCCTGGGCCAAAACCTGCTAGGCTGCGCCCCATGCACCCCTCCTCATCGGGCGCCGTCCTGTCTGTCGAGAACCTGGGCCCGATCACCAAGGCCGAGATCGACTTCGGCGACCTTACCGTCCTGGTCGGCCCGCAGGCTTCGGGCAAGAGCATCCTGCTCCAGACCCTGAAGCTCCAGCTCGACGCCCGGCATATCGCCACGCGGCTGCGGAAGTACGGCTTCACCTGGGAAAGGGCGGATCACGAGACCTTCCTGGAGCTCTACTTCGGCGAGGGGCTCGGCGGTCTGTGGAGCGATAAGACAAGGCTCCGCTGGAATGGCAAGGCCACCGAAGCCCAGGACCTGATGTCGCTGGCGCGCGAGGATGAGGAGCGCGTGCTGGTCTCCTACATCCCGGCGCAGCGGGTGCTGGTCATGCAGAACGGGTGGCCCCGCCACTTCGAGAGCTACAGCCAAGGCGACCCATACGTCGTAAAGGGCTTCAGCGAGTACCTCCGTCTGCAGATGGAGAGGGGCTCGGCGCGCGACGGGGCGGCGGTCTTCCCGCAGAAGGGGCTGCTGACCGCCGAGACGCGCGAGCTGTTGACCAAGAACATCTTCGGGGGCTTCGCCTTGAAGCAGGCCACCCAGGGGGCGCAGCGGCGGCTGGTGCTCCAACACGGCGATCGGCCGCCCCTGCCCTTCATGGTGTGGTCGGCGGGCCAGCGTGAGTTCAGCCCGCTCCTTTTAGGGATCTATGGCCACCTGCCGGAGGGCAGCGAGCGGCTGAGCGTCGTCGAGTGGATCGTCCTGGAGGAGCCGGAGATGGGGCTGCACCCGCGCGCCATCTCCGCGGTCCTGTTCATGGTGCTGGAGCTGCTCAATCGCGGCTACCGCGTCTGCATCTCGACCCACTCGCCGCATGTCCTGGATCTGGTCTGGGCGCTGCGCGTGCTCATCGAGCACGGGGCGCCGCCCGAGGTCGTGCTCAAGCTGTTTGCCGTTGCGGCAAGCCCTGCGAGCCTGAAGATGGCCGCCGCCATCCTGCAGAAGAAGCTCAAGGTCTACAGCTTCAACCGCGACGGCAGGCCGGTGGCCGACATCTCGCGGCTCGATCCCGACTCAGCCTCCCCGGAAGAGCTCAGCTGGGGCGGCCTGACGGAGTTCAGCGCTCGCACCGCGGACGTGGTGGCCGATTTCATCGCCTCCCGGCGTGAGGCGGACAGCGATGAACCCTAGGCAGCAGGCGCGCGGCGGGGGCTCTTTCAAGGCTGCCGTGCAGGCGACGCCGGTCATTGCCCTGGCCTATCAGCCGGGCATCCAGGCGCTGCTGCCGCCCGATAAGCGGCGCCTCACGGCAGCCGAGCGAGCCACGGGCAGTGTGGCGCTGGACGAGGCGCTGCGAGCGCGCTTCCCCAACGATCCCCGCTGGGACTATGGGATTGGGCTGCCGGGCGGCCCGGCCGAGCGGGTGCTGTGGCTGGAGGTGCACCACTCGGCCAGCGGGCAGACCGATCGAGTGATCCGGAAGCTGCGAGCGCTCAGGCAGTGGCTACGTAATGAAGCCCCTGCGCTTGACCAGATGCCGGCGAAGTTCATCTGGCTCCTGAGCAACGTGGAGCGAAACCCAAACGATCAGCGCCGGCGCCGGCTGGAGGCAGAGAAACATGGGCTGCGCCACCACCAGGGGGTATTGAACCTGGCTACGCTCGACGACTGATTGCCGTCAGCTGATACGGTCGGCGGTGGATCATACTGGCCCCGACCCGCCAGGAGTTCCCGGGGGTCCCGACCCCGCTCTGCCCGCTGCACATCGCCCGCCGCGGGCCTACCCCATCGAGCATCGCAGAGCCCGGCGCTCGCAGGCCGGGCCGCCGCGGCCTACAGCCGGAAGCCGATGCTGAGCGTCAGGTTCATGCTGGTGGTGGGCAAGAGCGAGTCGCTGCCGTTGTTGGGGTGGCCGTCGATGCCCAGGCGCAGCCAGAAGCTGAGGGCGCGCACCAGGTTGGCGTTGCGTGACAGCCAGTCGAAGCCGACGCGGGCGAAGCCGCCGGCGAGGAGGGTCGAGGTCTGCGGCAGGTCCAGCTCGCTGCTGCAGCAGTGCCACAGGCGCCCGACCGAGACGCCCAGGCCCAGGCGCACCCAGTCGGCGACCCGCAGCTGGCCGATCAGCTGGCCGTTGACGTCCGCGTAAAGCTGGCCGCCGCCCGCGCCCAGGGTCGGGCCGAACAG
>DAOMZC010001154.1:0-2372 GCA_035437965.1 Pseudomonadota bacterium | reverse complement strand
AGGAGCCGCTGCACCGGCGGCGCCCCCGTCGGGATCAGCGCCCGGATCGCGGCCAGCGGGAGCCCCAGCCGCGCGGCCGGCCAGCGAGTCCGCAGGGCAGCCAGCGCGGCCAGCCCTTCGTCCCCGCTCGGAGGCGGCACGGCGCCCCACAGGAGCTCGGCGACCGTCTCGAAGGCAACCCCGCGCCGGGCCAGCTCCACCGCCAGGGCGCCGCGATAGCAAGGACCCGCGCCGGTTAGCCGCGTCAGCGCCGAGTCAAGCACCGGCTCGCCCCACTGCAGCGCCCCCGCGGCCACCGCGGTGTGCCCGGCGCGCGCCGCCGCCCGCCGCTGCAGGCGCAGGAGCTCCGAGCGCTTGTAGCGCCGCGTCCGACCCGCCGCAGACGGGACGCTCTGCAGGAGGCCGCGACTTGTATAGGCGTACAGAGTCTGCGGCTTGACCCCCAGCAGCTGTGCCGCGGCGCGGGCCCCCAGCAGCTCCTCTTCCTCCGTCGGCGCGGTGGACGAACGCGCAGTGGCAGGCTGGCTCGGCGACTTCTTCATATTCCCTCCAACTCCTTGAATTGTCGCGCGGCGGCGCCGGCGGGCAAACTTGAATGTTGATTCAACTATGTTGATTGTTGATTCACCGTGGCTCGGCAAGCACTCCCGCCGCACTCTTTGACTGTCGGTCCCGGATAAAAAAGGAGTGCTACGATGTCAACGAACCACGAGGTTGCTTCCGTAATCGCCGCCAGCCCGCCGCCAGCGCTCAGCGCTGGACTGGAGGGAGTGATTGTGGCGGAGACCCGCCTGAGCGAGGTCGACGGCGAGCGCGGCCGGCTGGTGATCGCCGGCCACGACGCCGAGCAGCTGGCCGGCCGCGTCTCGTTCGCCGCGCTCTGCCACCTGCTGCTCACCGGTCAGTTCCCCGAGCCGGAGGCGTTGGCGGCGACCCAGGCCCGGCTTGGCCAGGCGCGGGTGCGCGCGGCGCAGCGGCTGGCTGACTGTCAGGCGGCGCTGCGCCTGCCCGATGCCATGGACGCCCTGCGCGCCGCCCTCGCCGGGCATGCGGCGGCGCTGCCGGGCAACGGCAATTCGGGCACGCTCGACGAGGCGCTGGCGCTGATCGGCGCAGTGCCGGTCTACGTAGCGGCGTGGGCCCGCCACGCTGAAGGCAAGGCGGCGCTCGCGCCCGATCCGGCCCTGGACCACGCGGCGGATTTCCTGCGCCTGCTGACCGGCGAGGCACCGGACGCCGCCCGCGCCGCGGCGCTCGACGCCTATCTGGTCACGGTCAGCGATCACGGCATGAACGCCTCGACCTTCACGGCGCGGGTGATCGCCTCGACCGGGTCGGATCTGGTCTCGGCGATCGTGGGCGCGGTGGGCGCCCTCAAGGGGCCGCTGCACGGCGGCGCGCCGGGGCCGGTGCTCGACATGCTGGATGCCATCGGCGAGCCCGACGCCGCGGTGCCCTGGCTGCAGGAGCAGCTGCTGGCCCGTCGGCGCATCATGGGCATGGGGCACCGGGTCTATCGCGTCCGTGATCCGCGCGCCGCGGTGCTGGAGCGCGCCATCGAGCGGCTCGAGGCGGCGGGCTACCGCACCCCGCGCCTGCGGCTCGCCCGCGCCGTCGAGCACGCCGCGCAGGACGTGCTGCGCCGCCGCTACCCGGATCGGCCGCTGCACGCCAACGTCGAGTTCTACACCGCGGTGCTGCTCGATGCGGTCGGGCTGCCGCGGACTCTGTTCACGCCGACGTTCGCCGTCGGGCGGGTCGCCGGCTGGTGCGCGCACGTCGGTGAGCAGCGGCAGAGCGGGCGCCTCATCCGGCCCGACTCGCGCTACGTCGGCCCGCGTCCGCTCGCTGGCTGAACGCGGCCGCCGCGCCGCCAGCGGGCCGACTACAATGATCGGCGAATGGCCAAGTCCGGTCCGCAGATAAAAGAGCTGCAGCGGCGCCTCTTGCGGCTGGCCCGCCTGGACGGGCGGCTGGTGGCCGGGGCCGACGGGGCGTGGCTCATCTGGCCCGCGTACGTCCGGGCGCCGCGACCCCTCTTGCAGGCGCTGCGCGACGGTGATGCGCTGAATGCTTCGCTGCTGCGACGCTGCCTGCAGCTGCGGCAGGGACCGCTGCCGGTGCTCGCCCGCTGGCTGGCCGCGGCACAGCGCGATCTGCGGACGCGGCAGAAAGACCCGGACGCGCTGGCCCAGACCCAGGCCGCGGCGCGCCGGTTCCGCAGCCTGCCGCAGCCGACGCCGGGCTGGCTCAGCGAGCGACAGCAGCGACTCACCGAGCTGACCGCCGAGCTCCAGCGGAAAAAGGCTCCGCAGGCGCCGACGCCGCTGCCCGCGAGCGCGCAGCCCAAGGATCGAGCAGCGAGCAGCCGG
>DAOMZC010001153.1:0-2373 GCA_035437965.1 Pseudomonadota bacterium | reverse complement strand
GACCGGCAGGCCGGCCGGGCGCAGCGCCACCACCGGCACCGACTCCAGCGCGGCCGAGGGCAGGGCGGGCTGCGCTGGCGGCGGCACCGGACGGGCGCGCCGCGGCACGAAACGGGCCGAGGTGAAGCCGATGACGACCATTCCCACCGCGAGCACCGTCCCGATGAGGGTGCGGCGGAAGCGCGCCGTCCAGTGCGGCGGCGCCGTCACCGCCGAGCCCGCGACTGTCGCCACCAGGTGATCCGGGGCGGTCCCGCCATATAGATCGGTGACCTGCTCCAGCGGCTGCAGCCGGCTGTCGCTGTCGCCGCCGGCCGCCACCGCGACCCGCCCGACGCTCGGCCGGCTCGCCGAAGGGCGCGCCACCGGGGCGGTTCCGCGCGTCACTGCGGCCGGCGTGCCGCTCTTTTTGCGCTCGCCGCCTCGGTAGTGGCCCCGCGACAGCAGCCCGCCCGAGCGCATCGGATCCACCACGATGCCCTGCTCGGCGGCCAATAGGATTAGCTCGCGCTCCAGCTCCTCCATGCTCTGCGGCCGCGCCGCCGGGTCGCGCAGCAGGCAGCGCATGATCACCGCTTCGAACGCCGGGCTGATCGCCGGCAGCCACAGGTGCGGCGGCGGCGCGTCCTGGCAGGTCTTGAGCGTCAGCAGCTCGGGGACCGAGCCGGCGATGAACGGCACCCGCGCGCACAGCATCTCGTAGAGCATGGTGCCGACGGCGTAGATATCGGCCCGCGGATCGACCTTGAGGCCCATCGCCTGCTCGGGGGCCATGTACTCGGGCGTGCCGACGGTCAGGCCGGGGCTGGTGAGGCGGGCGGCGCGCGGCTGCGGGCGCGGCATGCTCTCGGCCTGCATGGCGATGCCGAAGTCGAGCACCTTGACCAGGTCCTGGCCCTGCGAGGGCACCCCATCGACCTCGGGACGCGCCCCCTCGGCCTCGGTCCAGTCGAGCGGATCGACGAGGAAGACATTCTCCGGCTTGAGATCGCGGTGGATGATGCCGACCCGGTGGGCGGCGGCCAGCGCCCGCACGAGCTGCACGCCGATGTGGAGGGTGCGCGGCTCGGCGAGGCGGCCGCGCGCGCGCAGGATCGCCCCGAGGTCGGTGCCGTGCAGGTACTCCATCGCCAGGTAGGCGCTGCCGTCTTCGGTGCGGCCGAAGTCGGTCACGTCGACGATGTTGGGGTGGCCGATGCGCGAGGCGGCCTGCGCCTCCCGCCGCAGCCGCTCGACGAGGTCGGCATGCTTGGAGAACTGCGGGTGCAGGATCTTCAGCGCCACCCGCTTGCAGATCGCCGTGTGCTCGGCCTCGTAGACCGCGCCCATGCCGCCGACCCCGATCAGCCGGCGCAGGCGGTAGCGGCCATCGATGAGCTGCTCGCGATCGAGCCGCTCCTCGGGCGACTGGACGGGCCGCCGCGGCGGTCCGAGCTGCGTCTTGGCCAGCTCGGGCGGGATGGCGAGCGCCGCCGAGCTGGGAAAGGGGCTCTGCCGCTCGGGAAAGCCCGGCGCGACCGAGTCGGGGCGCACCCCGCTGGCGGGGCCGCGCCCGCGGGGCCACAGGATCCGTGCCGACTCGATCAGCCAGTCCTGCTCGGCGCGCTTCTGGGCGAGCTCGTCGCGCAGCACCTCGTGGAGCAGCGCCGCCACGCCGCCGCCATCGCGCTCCGGGTGCTCGGAGGCGAGCCGGGCGAGCTCACGGCTCAGCCCCTGGCGCAGCTCCTCGACGGAAGCGAAGCGCTCCTCCGGCCGCGGATCGAGCGCCCGCAGCACCAGCGCATCGACCGAAGGCGGCAGCTCGCGCGCATAGGCGCTCGGCGGCTGCAGCAGCCCGGGCTGCGGGACCGTCGCATCGAGCGGATCGGCCTCGACCTCGCCGCCGGTCGGCACGCGCGGCGGTCCGACGGTGGCGACCTGGTCGAGCCCGGACAGGCCGGGGTCCTCCTCGTGCAGCCGGCGGCCGGTGAGAAGCTCCCACAGCACGGCGCCGAGCGCATAGATGTCGCCTTGCGGGGTCGGCGGGGCGCCCCACGCCTGATCCGCGGCCTGGTAGGGTCGCACCCGCAGCGGCGGCAGCAGCGGTCGTACAATGCTCGCCTCGGCGCCGCCGGTGGCCTTCAGCGAGCCCGCCAGCAGCTGCTCCAGGCGCTCGCGGTGCATCAGCTTCACCTCGCCGCCTTCGCCGCACAGGATGTTGCCGGGGGCGACGCCGCCGTGCGCGGCCAGCGAGCCGCCGTGCATGTGCGCCGCGTGCAGGCCGCGGGCGACCTCGCGAGCCAGGTAGAGGGCGACGGCGATGGGGATGCGCACCTGCTTCTCGGCCGCGCGGGCGACGAGCTCGGCCAGGCTGCAGCCGACCCGCCACTCGCT
>DAOMZC010001152.1:0-2373 GCA_035437965.1 Pseudomonadota bacterium | reverse complement strand
CGGTGCAGCGCCAGCAGCGTCGGCAGGCGCCGCAGCTGCACCCGCCCGATGGCCGCCCCCAGCTCGGGCAGGCGATAGTTCAGACCGGGGTCCGGCAGGGCCTGCACTTCCTCCCCGGACACCGGAACCAGGCCGTGCGCGCGCAGCTGCCGCAGCTCGGCCCCAAGCGCGTCATCGTCGGTCAGGATCGCCCCGCCTTCACCGGTGGTGAGCAGCTTGCGGGGGTGGAACGACAGGCAGGCGGCGCGCCCGCGCAGCGCCGCCGGCGCCCCGATGGCGCAGGCGGCGTCCGAGATCAAGAGCCGCTCCGCCGCGGCGGACAGCGGCGGCAGCGGCGACGGATAGCCAAACTGGTGGACCACCATGGTCAGCGCCGGCTCGCCGGCCTGCCAGGCCTGCAGCGTCGCCGCCGGCAGGCAGAAGGTCTGGGGGTCGACGTCGGCCAGGTGGACGGTGAGCGGCGGCCCGGGGAGGAAGCGCGCCACGTTGACGCTCGCCGGGAAGGTGAACGCCGGCGCCAGCAGCCGGGTGCCGGGCGCCGGCCCCGCCGGACCGTAGGCCGCGAGCAGCATGAGGTGCAGCGCCGCCGTGCCCGAGCTGACCGCGATGGCGTGGCGACGGCCGCACGCCACGGCGAGCTCCTCCTCGAAGGCGCGGTTCTGCGGCCCGTAGACCAGCCAGCGCGAGCGCAGCGTGCTCTCGGCAGCGGCGACCTCGTCGTCAGTAATGCTCGGGCGGGAGAGCGAGATGCGTTCCATGGTTCCTCGTTGCTGCGTCGTTGCTTCGTCGTTGTTTCGTCGTTGTTTCCACTAGGCGGTCCGCGGCGCCGCACCAGGCCTTGACCCGGTCCCCCTATTTCACCGGGACGGCGAATCGGCTACTCTGCACGTATGGCTAGCCCGGATCCGACACCACCCTACTGGCTTTTGATTGCGGTGCTGTCGAGCAACTTCCCGCTGCGCCCGGAAGTGTCGCTGCGACTTTACCAGGCGGCCTATCGCCTCTACCACACCCGCGACAACATCGAGCGCATCCAGGGCGACCTGATCTCGGGCAAGGTGGTGCGCCTGCATAAGGATCTGGCCCTCGGCAGCGTCACCGGTCCGGCGTTCGAAGCCGAGCTCAGCACCGAGCTCGGGGAAGGCCGGGTGAGCTTCCTTCTGACCCGCCAGGGCCTCGAAGAAGGCGACCAGGCCGCGCGCTCCGCCCTCGGGGCTCCCGAGGCCGCGGCAGGGTCCGCCAAGTATCTCAACTGAGCCGCCGGCCCGCTCGGCCGGCAAGCGCCGCGGGCCCGGGGCCGCGCAGGAGGAATCAGTCCCATGAAGACCACTTTTTCGGCAAGCGCCGTCACCGGGTCCCTTCTCTGCCTCATCGCGCTCGGCGCCGGCTGCAGCGGCAAGCCGCGAGCGGCGGCGCTGCCCCCCGAAGATGCGCAGAAGCTGCTGCTCGACCGCAACTGGCTCGACCGGCTCCCCGAGACCGCGCACGACCGCCTGCACGTGTTCCGCTTCGTGCCGGCGATGGGCGGCGGGGTCTACCAGGACCGCACGCTGTTCGCCGGGCAGTTCGAGCTGTTCAACTTCGACCACGACGGCCAGACCATCCGCTTCCACCTGCGCCACACCGGGGAGGAGCGCAGCGTCGCCTACACCATCGATCGGGTGCCCGAGGACGGCCCGCTGGAGCTGCACCTGCACCTGGAGGACAGCCCGCGCGGTCCGGCGGACTACTACAGCCCGCGCGGAATGCACGGCGGCGGGAGCGAAAACGACCTGGAGCCGGCCCTGCAGCAGCTGTGGTCGAAGGCCGCGAAGCACTAGAGGCAAGGAGCGCGCCCGCGTCTAGCTCGTCGCGGCGAGCGGCGCCGCCAGCAGGTCGGCGCCGTCGGCGAGCTCGTACAGCGGGCCATCGCAGCACCGGCCGGGCCAGTCGAGGAGGTCCCAGTCGCGGCCGCGCAGCACCGCCAGCAGCAGCTCGTTGCAGGCGAGGTCGTGGGACAACAGCGCCAGCGGTCCGAGGGGCTCCGCGGGCAGCTGCAAAAGGACGTGGTGCGGCGGCAGCATCGCCTGCAGGCGGGCGAGCAGCGCCTGCTCCACCCGGCTGTCGCCGCGGGTGAGCGCGCACAAGAACAGCGGCCGCTGGAACGTCTGCTGGAACGGACCGTGCGCCACCTGCAGCACGTCCCAGGCGAGCGGCTCGCTCAGCCCCGCCCCCTCGAGGAACTTCCAGCGCAGCCCGAGCCCGAGCTCGCCGTAGCCGCCGCTGGTCACAAACGCCAGGGTCGGCTCCGGCTGCGCCCGCCACAGCGCGCCCAGGCCGTAGCTCGCCAGCGCGGCCTCCGGGAGCAGCCCGCGCGCGACCAGCCCGGCGCCC
>DAOMZC010001151.1:0-2373 GCA_035437965.1 Pseudomonadota bacterium | reverse complement strand
AGCCAGATAATGTACCCGCCCAGAGAGTCCGCGCTGCAAACGCTCCGCCGCGGCGCGAAGTGCTTGCGGACCAGGGACTTGCGCGCGGATCGCCGGCGGCAGCTCACCGGGGCGCGGCGAGCCGATCGCTGGCTTCCTGAATAGAGCGGATTCCGATCGCCCCGCGCTTTCGCAGCGGACGATTCCTTTTTTTTGCGACCCGCTCAGCGAGGCCGCGTCTTGAGTACGTAAGCCACTCAACAGAACAAAAAATTGGGTTGGTTTCGCCAGTGCAGCGACGCAAGCCGTCGGCGCCGCGCCAACCTTCAGGAGGTTCCCATGAGCTACGCACATGTCTCTTCGTCGTCCATCGAGCTGCTCCCCGTCCTGTCCACCGCGCCGCGCACCGCGGTCGCCGTCCGAGTCGAGGGGCGGGCGAAGCCGAGCCCCGCGCTGCGCCCGGTGCGCTACCCGGCGATCGAGCTCGCCGAGCGGGCGCTTTACCTGAGCCTGGCCGGGGGCTTTGCCGTGGCGCTCTACGGCTTCATCGGCATGCTTCACCTGTAATAGGAAGGGTCGCAAGTGAGCAGAATCGCCGCCCAGGCAAGCTCCAGTCCGTGCTCACCTGCGGCTCAGGAAGACGGCTCGCTCCGGCTAGTTCCGGTTCGGGCCGCCGAGGGACAGGCGGTCGCGGACGAGCTCGTAGAACGCGATGACCTTGGGGGACAGGTGGCGGGTGCTGGGATACACGGCGTGCACCGGGGTCGCGGCGGAGCACCAGTCGGCGAGGATCTGGCGCAGCGCGCCGCTCTGCAGCTCGGCGCGGCAGACGAACTTGGGAATCCAGGCGATGCCGAGGCCGGCGCGCGCGGCCTCGCTCATCATCTCGAAGTCGTTGACTGAAAGGCGCGAGGTGATGGTGAGCTCGACCTTGCGCTCGCCGGCGAGCAGCGTCCACAGGGTGGGCGTCGGGCCGGCGGCGAAGGTGATGCAGGCGTGGCCGGCGAGCTCGGCGGGGGTGCGCGGTGTGCCGTGGCGCTTGAGGTAGGCCGGGGCGGCGAGCAGCACGCGCTCGATGACGCCCAGGCTCCGCGCGACCAGGGTCGAGTCGAACAGCACGCCGGCCCGGATCGCCAGATCGAAGCCCTCGGCGACCAGATCGACCACCCGATCGGTGCACGACAGCTCGAGCTGCACCTGGGGATAGCGCTTGAGGAACTCGGCGGCGATCGGGCCGAGCATGGGCAGGGCCAGCGGGGCGCTCACCCGCAGGAGGCCGCACGGGACCGCCTGCATGCGGCCCACCGCCTGCTCGGCCTCGGCGACCGCGGCGACGATGCGCGCGCAGTGCTCGTAGTAGACGCGGCCGGCGTCGGTGAGGCCGAGCTTGCGGGTGGTCCGCTGGAGCAGCCGGGCGGCGAGGCGGTCCTCCAGCTCGGCGATCTTGCGGCTGACGCTCGACTTGGGCATGGCGAGCAGGCGCGCCCCGGCGGTAAAGCTGCCGGCTTCGACGACGCGGGTGAAGATTAGGAGCTCGTTGAGGTCCATGCAGGCTCCTTTGTTCCGCGGATGGAACAGAAGTGGCCAAAATACTAGCTTGGAACCACGGTACGAACAATCGCGCGGCTGCGCGGCTGCCGGCGCTCACTCGCTCTTGAGGCGGTAGCCGATGCCCGCCTCGGTGAGCAGCAGGTGGGGGCGGTTCGGATCGGCCTCCAGCTTCTGCCGCAGCTGCGCCATGTAGACGCGCAGGTAATGGACCTCGCCGGCGTGCTTGGGGCCCCAGACGGTGGTGAGCAGGTGCTTGTGGGTCGTCACCTTGCCCGCGTTCTGCACGAGCAGGGTGAGGATCCGATACTCGATGGGGGTCAGGTGCACCTCGGCGCCGCCGCGGGTGACCTGCCGTCGCGCCAGGTCCACGCGGACGTCGCCGACCTCGAAGATCGGGTCACCGGCGGCGCCCGGCGCGCGCGACCGGTGGCGCAGCGCGACCCGCAGCCGCGCCAGGAGCTCCCCGACGGCGAACGGCTTGGTCAGGTAGTCGTCGGCGCCGGCATCGAGGGCGCGGATCTTGTCGGTCTCCCGGTTGCGCGCCGACAGGACGATGATCGGCACCTGGCACCACTGCCGGAGCTGCTCGGTCAGCTCGATGCCGTCGCGATCGGGCAGGCCGAGATCGAGCAGGATGAGCTCCGGGGGACGGCTGGCGATGAGCTCCAGGCCCTCCTGCGCGGTCTCGGCCTCGACCGCCTGGTAGTCGTTGGTGCGCAGCGTCACCGACAGGAAGCGACGCAGCGACGGCTCGTCTTCGATGATCAGGACCTGCGGCCGCGGCTCGGTCATGGCGCGGCGGCTCCCGGCGCGGGCTCGTCCGGCGCGCTCTCGGCGAGCGCC
>DAOMZC010001150.1:1503-2376 GCA_035437965.1 Pseudomonadota bacterium | reverse complement strand
CGCGAGCCGCCGGGCGCCGAGCCGCACGGGCAGGCCAAGCTCGACGCCGTCAACCCGCGCAGCATCGAGGCGTGGGGAGCGCGGGCCAAGCCGAGCGCGCCGGTCTCGGATCATCGGCCGGCGACGCCGACCCCGGTGCCGACTCCCGCCGAGTCGGCCTCCAGCGCCGCCGGCACGCGACGGCTCATGGCGTACCTGGGCGGCTCGAACGAGGCGGTGGACATCCTGGCGGCGCAGACGATCACCATGGGCAAGCACCGCGACTGTGACGTGGTCTGCCGCGCCTTCCCCTCGCCCGAGCAGGATCAGATCACCCACGGCGTCAGCCGCCAGCACGCCCGGCTGCTGGTCGTCGGCGGCAAGCTGCTCGTCGAGGACATGCGCAGCCTGAACGGCACGTTCGTCGATGATCGCCGGCTCGCCCTGGGCAGCCAGGTCACGGTGTCGGATGGACAGCTCGTGCGCCTGGGACCGGTGCTGACGCTCGAGGTCCGGCTGTTCAAGACCGGCGGCGCGCTGCTGCGCCGGGTGGACGAGTTCAGCGGCGGCTTCCCGCCGACCCTGGTGGTGTGGAAGGAGGTCGCGCTGGGCGATCCGGCGATCGGCCTGGTGCCGGCCAGCAGCGACTCGCCGGTCCGCTGGGGGACCATCCGCAGCCACGGCGACAACCAGGAGCTGCGGTGGTACGGTCCGCAGGCGGTGCTGTGGCAGCGCGGCAACCGCACGCTCAGCGGCGCGCAGGCCCTTTTGGCCGGCGACCGCCTGACGCTCGGCACCGCGGTCATCGAGTGGGACGCCGGCCAGAAGCCGGGCCTCACCTAAGACCGCGCCAAGGCACCCGCAACCTCAGCGCGCTGCCCTTCGCGGTGCCTC
>DAOMZC010001150.1:0-1403 GCA_035437965.1 Pseudomonadota bacterium | reverse complement strand
GGGGCACCCGCAACCTCAGCGCGCTGCCCTTCGCGGTGCCTCGGGGCACCCGCAACCTCAGCGCGCTGCCCTTCGCGGTGCCTCGGGGCACCCGCAAGCGCCGGGGCACCGGATTCCGCGGTGCCTCAGGGCACCGGCGAACTCAGTCGGGTCAGAAGGAGTGTCGGGCGCGGCTCAGTGGCCGGCGAGGAACGCTTCCACTTCGAGGGCGGCCATGCAGCCGGTGCCGGCGGCGGTGATCGCCTGGCGCCAGCGCTTGTCCTGCACGTCCCCGGCGGCGAACACGCCCGGCACCGAGGTCTGGGTGGTGCCCGGCTTGGTGAGCACGTAGACGGTCTCATCGAGCTTGAGCTGCCCGTTGAGGAACGCGGTGTTGGGCACGTGGCCGATGGCGTAAAACAGGCCGTGGCAGGGCACGATCTGCTCGGCCCCGGTCTGGACGTTGCGCACCCGCACGCCCTCCAGGAAGTCGCCGCCGACCGCCTCTTGCACCACGTGGTACCAGAGCATCTCGGCCTTGGGGTTTTCCAAAAGGCGCTTCTGCATCGCCTTGGAGGCGCGCAGCTCGCCCCGGCGGTGCACGACGATGACCTTGCTGCCGAACTTGGTGAGGTGGGTCGCCTCCTCGGCCGCCGTGTCGCCGCCGCCGACCACCACCAGCACCTGGTTGCGGAACAGCGGCAGCGCCCCGTCGCACACCGCGCAGGCGCTGATGCCGCGGTTCCACAGCTTCTCCTCGCCGGGGATGCTCATGCGGCGGGCGGTCGCGCCGGTGGCGATGATCAGGCTCTGGGCCAGCACCGGGCCGCTGTCGGTCTGCAGGCGGAACGGGCGCTGCGACAGGTCGACGCTCTCGACGGTCTCGGTGATGACGCGGGTGCCGTGGTGGATCGCCTGGGCGCGCATCCGGTCCATCAGCTCGGGGCCGCTCACCCCCTGGGGGAAGCCGGGGAAGTTCTCGACCTCGGTGGTGGTGGTGAGCTGCCCGCCGGCGGCCACCCCGCCGGCCATGAAGCCTTCAAACAGGAGCGGCTGGAGGTTGGCCCGCGCCGCGTAGATTGCGGCGGTGTGTCCGGCGGGACCCGAGCCGATGATGACGACTTGTTCGATCTTGTTCTCGGAGCTCATGAGTGAAGCCATGCTAACCGGGAATCGCGGGGCTGTCACGAGCCGCGGACCGGCCCGGTAGAGGGGTGGCGGCCCCCGGGCGGGCAGAACTTTAGGTAGCCGCTTGGCGGCAGGGCGCCTCTACACTGATTTGATGGGGGACCGCTGGACTGGGACAGCCCGCCGCCGGGCCGGACGCGCGGGCGGGCTCGCGCTGCGCCTGCTCGGCGCCGCCCTGATCGCCGCCTGGGTCGGAGCCGCGGCGGGAGGGAGCGCCGCCGGTCCGCGCCCCGATC
>DAOMZC010001149.1:0-2385 GCA_035437965.1 Pseudomonadota bacterium | reverse complement strand
CGATTCCCTGCAGCAGCGGGCCGTGGAACGTGTGGTGAGCGCAGAAGTCGGCCACCGAGATCGCGGGACGCTCCGCGGTGGGCGGCTCCGTGAGCTCGGGCAAGGTGCCGGTGACCTGCTCGATCCGGCCGCGGTACGCCGGCCGCGACTTGGCACCGGCGACACCCGGCGGCGCGGTGCGGAACGCGAGCTCGATGTCGAGCGCCGCCGGTGCCGCTCCCGCTTCCGGCGCTTCGCAGGTCCGCGCGCTCGCCCCCAGCCAGGCGTCGCCATCGACCAGCACGCCATCGAGCAGCTCGAACGAGCGCAGCGCCAGCGGCTGGGCGAGCAGCGGCTCGGCAAGGCCCACGGCATAGTCCATCGCCGCGGCGAGCGGCAGCACTGGCACCACCCCCGCGCCGGCTCCTGGACCGCGGGCGATGCGGTGATCTCTCAGGTAGGGATGGCTCTCCAGCGACAGATGGACCGCGGTGCGCGCCTCACGCGGGGGCCGCGGCGGCTCGCGCCCGATCACGACCTCGCCGGCGGGCCCGCCGCTTGTGAGCTCGGCAACGACCGCCGCGATCGTCTCCGACTCGCTGAGGAACGGGACTCCGGCGGCCCGCATCGCGGCGCGCAGCGGCTCGGGAATCGAGCGCACCATCGCCGTCCCCTCGCAGGGCGGCAGCGCCAGGGTGACCGCGCGCACGCCCGGGCGCTGCGCCGCAAGCTTCTGCGCGAGCCCGCCGAGCAGGTGGTTGGCGGCGGCGTAGTCGGTCTGCGCCGCGCTGCCGAAGCGCCCGGCCCACGAGCCGAAGCTCAAAAAGACCTGCAGCGGATCGCTCGCCGTGGCCGCCTGCAGCGCCAGGAAGCCGGCGACCTTGATCTCAAAGACCTCGGCGAAGCGGGCCGCATCTTTGCGCGCCACCGGTGCATCGGCAAGGAGCCCCGCGGCGTGCGCGACGACCTGAATCGCGCCGAAGCGCTGGCGGCCCTGGGCGACCGCAGCGGCGACCGCGGCGGCGTCGCGCACATCGGCGACGCAGTAGATCGCATCGCCGCCCGTCGCGCGCAGCTCGCCGATCAGCGCGGCAATCTGATCATCGATCGGGCGCCGGCCAAGCAGCACCAGCCGCCCGTGGTAGCGGCGCGCCAGCTCCAGCGCCAGCGCGCGCCCGAGCCCGTGCGCGCCGCCGCTGATGACCGCGACCACGCCCTCGGCAAGCGGCGCCGCCGGTGCGGCCGAGACGGCCGAGACGGCCGAGACGGCCGAGACGGGAACGATCTGCCAGGTCAGCCGCTCCGCTCCACTTAACTGCACCTCGACCGTCGCGTCGCGTCCGCACAGCTCCGCGTACAGCTCCGCGCCGAGCGCCTCCAGGTCAGCCGGCTGGCTGACGGCAATCGACTTGACCAGCGCCTCGGGCCACTCCCGCGCCAGCGCTTTGGCGAACCCCGCCAGACCAGCCCCCGCGAGCCCGCGGTGCACCACCACATAACCGGCCGGTGCGGCGCTCCCCAAGGTCGCCTGGATAAGCGCGAGCGCCCGCATCACCGGAGTCAAGAAATCGGCACTGATCTCAAGCTCACCCTCCGCGTCATCGAGCTGGCGCAGATCGATCAGCGCGCGCAGCGACCGCGGAGCCAGCGCGGCCAGCTTGGCGGCATCGGCAGCGTGTCCGGAGAACGACTGCACCACGGCTCCCGCCGCGCTCAGGCGGCGCAGGAGGATCGGGGCCAGGCCCTGCCCTTCGCCGACGATCGCGATCAGTCCCTCTGCCGCGAAGCTCGGCACGCTGCCGGGCCAGGCAGGGGGGAGCGGCGCCGCGCTCGCCAGCGGCAGGTAGCGGCTGACCGGATGCGGCGCGGCTGGCGACTCGGCGGTGGCTTTGGGTGCTGCGGCTCGCTCGCTCAGCGCGCCATCGATGTGGCGCGCCAGGCTCCCGGGAGTGGTCTCGCTGGAGAACAGCGAGCGTGGCAGCCCGCGCAGCCCGGGGAACGCCTCGTCGGCGGCGGTGGCCAGCTCGACGAGCATCAGCGAGTCGAAGCCGAGATCCCCGATCAGGCGCTGCTCCAGCGTCACCTTGGCGCGCGGGAAGGCGCTGACCTTGGCGACCAGATCGAGGACCTTCTCATTGATGGCGGAAGCGCCCGGTGAAGCTTCTGCGCTGACCGCCTCGGCGGCTGGGACCGGCGCTGCTTCGCGCGGGGGCGCGACGACTGGCTTGGCGGTGGCCCCGTTGGCGCCGTGCGCTCCGTTCTTGGGTGCGACCGCGGGCGGGGCTTCAGCCACTGCGGCGCGCGGCGCCGGCGCGGACCGTACATCCGACGGGGCAAGGACCAGCCCCTGCCCGCGCAGGACCTCTGTCTGGTGGCGGATGATCTCGTTCTGTTTTTCGAAGATCT
>DAOMZC010001148.1:0-2388 GCA_035437965.1 Pseudomonadota bacterium | reverse complement strand
AGCCGCGAGCCGCCGGAGCGACCGCCCTTGCCGGCGGTGCCGACAGCGGCGGACGACCCGTTCGGCGGGCGCTTCCGCGGCGGCCTCGCCTTTGACTGGACGCAGCGCAGCTACCTCGACATCCCGGCGCTCGCCGAGGCCCTGCAGGCGATGGGGCGCACCGTCGGCCGGCCCGTCGATGTCTACGCCGCCGACGCGTGTCTTATGCAGATGGTCGAGGTGGCGACCGAGCTGCGCGACTCGGCGCGCTTCGTCGTCAGCTCGGCGTATCTGCAGGACTTCGTCGGCCTGCCGTACCGGTCGCTGCTCGCCGGCCTGAACGACAGCAGCGGTCCGCCAGGCAGCGGCACCGGCGGCGGCGGTGATCCGGCGCGCCAGCTGGCGCTGCGCATCCCGGCCCTTTACGAAGAGTCGCTGGACCCGGCGCGCAACCCCCTGCGCGGGCGCATCGCTGCCGAGCTGCGCAAGCGCTTCACCATGAGCGTGGTCGCCACCGACGAGCTCCGGCGCGACCTTTTGCCGGCCCTGGGCGACCTCGGGGCGGCGCTCGACGCCTACCAGGCCGAGGATCTGCTGCGCACCGGCGATCTGCGCTACATCTTCGAGCACCAGACGGGCCTCTACGGCAGCATCCAGGATCTCGGGGCGTTCCTCGGGGCGCTCAAGGCGCAGCTCGCCGAGCGGACGCGCGAGGGCGTCGCCACCGGCCCGGTCAGCGAGCAGCTGCAGGCGGCAATCGTCCGCGCGCGCGCGGCGCTGGACGGCGCGGTGCCGGCCTACCGCTTCGGCACCGACTACCAGACCGACGGCCAGAGCGAGCTCGGGCTGCGCGCCCTGACCGTCTGGCTGCCGGTGTCCGAGCAGGACTTCCGCACCCGCATCGAAGACTATCGCGCCGCGGCGCTGTATCACTACGGCAAGAGAGGCGAAAAAGGGCCCTGGCAGCGGTTCATCGAGCGGCTATACCCGCCGCAGTAAGCCCGCCCGCGACCGCGCGATGAAGCCCGGCGAAGCCCGGTACGGACGGAGAGTCCCTGCTACACTCCAGAGCATGGAGGGCTTCCCAGCTCGCTACGTAAACCTCGCCGCGGCGCGGCGTAAGTTCGGCGATCGCGTCGACCGCCTCGGCCGCTTCTTCGCCAAGGTCGATCCCGCCGCCGATGCCGCCGTGGAGGCCATCGAAGTGCTGCCGCGCGGCGAAGGCTGGCGGATGTTCGAAGCGGGGCTTGCGCGCGGGCCGCTGGCCATGGCCGGCGCGCCGCCGCCGCTGCGCGACCTCGTCGAGCAGGCGGCCGAGGTCCCGCCCTGGGTCGACTGGGAGACCTGCGATCGCGGCGGCGAGCTCCTCTTGCGGGCGGGGCCGCTCGGGGGCGCGGTGCTCGGCGCGTGCTCGCTGGTGCTCGGCTACGCCTCGCCGGGCGGCAACAAGCCCCTGGTCTTCTCGGGGCGCCTCAAAGAGCAGGCGAGCCGCCGGCTCAACGAGACCGCGCGCTTCGTCCAGGCGGTGGCGCGGCCGGGCGGCATGCGGCCGTTTGCCGACGGCTGGCAGATTACCCTGAAGGTGCGGCTCATCCACGCGCAGGTCCGGCGGATGCTCCACAAGAGCGGCAGCTGGGACGCCGCGGCGTGGGGCGAGCCGCTCAACCAGCACGACATGGCGGGCACCTGCCTGCTGTTCTCGGTGGTCATCCTCGACGGGCTGCGCAAGCTCGGCCTGCGCATCGAGCGCGACGAGGCGGAGGCGTGCGTGCACTTGTGGCGCTGGAACGGCCGCGTAATCGGCGTGCACCCGGACGTGCTGCTGAGCAGCGAAGCCGAAGGGATGCGCCTGGCTGAGCTCATCCAGATGACCACCGGCGAGCCGGATGCGGACTCGCGGGCCCTCACCCAGGCGCTGTTCGCCAGCTCGTACGACGGCTGCGTCAACGCGCAGCAGCGGCGTGATGCAGCGCGGCGGGTCGCCTTCGGCAGCATGGTCTGCCGCGAGCTGATTGGCGATGCCCTCGCCGATAAGCTCGGGGTGCAGAGGACGCCGCTGCGCTACGCGATGCCGGCGCTCCGGCGCCTGGTGCGCGGCGTCGAGCACGTCCGCCACCGGTTGCCGCTGGCCGAGCGAAGCGCGGTCGCGGCGGGCACCCGCTACTGGGATCGCGTCGTCGAGATCGGCCTGCAGGGCGCGACCGCCGAGTTCGGCCTGCCGAGTCACCTGGTCGCCGCCTGAGCCGGCGCCGCGTCAAGCGCGCAAGCAAGCCGGACGCGAAACGCGGTGACTGCTTCAGCCGTCGCCGGCGATCCGGCGCGCCCACTGCAGACCTTGCTCGGTGCCCCCCTGGGCAAGCAGCCGGAGCGCCCTGTCGAAGTGCGGTCGCGCGCCCGCTGCGTCGCCGC
>DAOMZC010001147.1:0-2390 GCA_035437965.1 Pseudomonadota bacterium | reverse complement strand
CATCGCGGCCAGTTCGCTGCGTCGCCGAGCTGAGTCTTCCCTTTCCAGGGGGGAGCCGGCGCGGCGGGCGACGCGTGGAAGCACAAGCACCGCCGCTTCGCCAGCTGCACGCACCGGGTGCAGAAGCTAACCATGCTGCGGGATCATGCGGAGGCGGAGCAGATAGGCGAGGCGCTCAACGACTGGCTCGCGCCGGCGTCCCTGCAATAGGAGGTCTTGCTCGGGGTCCGGCGCGTCCTTCGGCAGCCGGTCAAGCGGGCGAGCGGCGGCGCCGGAGCAGCGCGAGCCCGACCAGCAGCGGCAGCAGCAGCAGGCCGGCGGGCGGACTCCCAAGGTGGGTGCCCGCGATGACGCAGCCGCCCGCGGACTCCATCGGAGTGGGTGATTCTGCTGCCAGATCCACGGCGGCGGGCGGCGGCGGGTCAAGGGGGGGCGCGCTGTCCACCGTCGCGCCCAGCGGCTGCGAAGGCAGGCTCTCGCCGCCGTCGTTGACCGCGCGCAGCTGGAATGAAATCGCCGCGCCGGGCTGCAGGCCCTTCATGATGTACTCCGTGGCGCCGCGCACCTCGACCGGGCTGCCGAAGCCGGTCTCGCCGTGCATGACGAACAGGCGGTACCACTTCGCGGTCGCGGTCGGCTCCAGCGGATCCGCCTGCGGCTGCCAGCGCACCCGCAGCTGGCCGCCGCCCAGGTTGGTGACCTCGGTCAGGGTGGGCGGCAGCGGCGCCACCACGGCGCCGGCATCGAGGTAGCGCAGCACTCCCTTATAGATCGCGCGGCTTAGATCGCGGCGATAGTTCGGATCGCGCAGCAGCCTGGCGTCGGGCGTCTCGGTATCGTGGAACGCCAGCTCGAGCAGCACCGCCGGCATGGTCTTTGTCTCGCGCACCACGGCGAAGTCCGCCGACAGCTTGCCGCGGTCCTTGAAGCTCTTTTCGTACAGCGTCCGCGTGGTGCGTAGGAGCTCGGCGTGCACCGCGCTCTGCAGCTTGTCGCTGCCGGCGCTGGGCATCGTGCTGTGGATGTAGCTCGACAGGCCGGAGCCGACGTTGGGCATGTCGGCGGCGTTGGTGTGGATGCTGACGAAGACATCGCCGCCCTGCCAGTCGGCGTATAGCGGTCGCGAGATGAGGCCGCTGTCCCGCTCGGTCATCCGCGTGTGATAGACCGACTCGGGAGCGCCGTGATCGAGCATGTAATAGAACGACTCTTCGATCCACCGCGCCGATCCGCTCGGCTTGCCGTCGTGCAGGAAGTCTCCCTGGCCGACTCCGAAGCGCACCGCATCGGCGAGCACCACGACCTCCTGACCGACCGGAGCGCCCGGGTCGAGGTTGTCCAGGGTCACCGCGGCGGGCTTGGCGGGTATGAACGGGTAGGTCCCCAGGTACACCCAGCGCTGGCGATCGAGCTGCTGGTTCAGCCGCACGCGCGTCTGGCCGCCCGCATGATGGATGGTGAAGCTCGCCCGCTCGCTGCGGTCGGCTCCGGCGTAGAAGTAGAGCCACACCGGGTAGTCGCCGCGCTCGGGCAGCGTCGCCGACCACGTCGCGGTGGCGGTGACGCCGGCCCGCGAGACCACGGCGTAGCGGTAGCTGCCGTGATAGCCCAGGCCCGGGTTCTGGGTGGTCGCCCAGGCGCCGGTCTCGGTGTAGCCGGGGTCGCCGTTATCGACGATGACGTTGATGCCCTGGCGGTGCGGGGCGCGGGTCGACAGGACGCGGGCGCCGGCGCCTTCCAGGTGCGCGCGCAGCCAGTCCATGACGATCTCGTTGGTGTGCTTGTCCTCGTGCAGTCCGTTTATGGGGCTGCGCTGGAAGGTCCACCCGTAGGTCTCGTGAAAGAACTGCCCGTGTCCGGGGTCGACGACCACCCGCTTGCCCGACAGCGCCCCGGGCGGCTGGCCCTCGATCGAGACCGGCGGCGGCGCGGCGTGCAGGCGTGCGGGCGCCGCGCCAAGAAGTAGCGCAAACGCAGAGATGAGCGGCAAGGATCGTGAACAGGTCATCGGCGGACTCCATCGTCAATCGGCTCGGGGCGCGGGCGCCGGGCCGGCGGGGTGGCGGTGAGCTCGGCGAGCGGGACGGCGCGACCGCGGGCGTCCGCCATGCGCAGCTCCAGGTGGTGGAAGCCGTGTGTCAGGGCGCGCGCCGACAGCGCGGCATTAAGCTCGTCGAGCGCTGACAGATCGCCGAGGTGCGGCCGGAACTCCTGATTGAAGGTCAGGGTCAGGCGGTCGCGCTGGGCTGCCGCGGCGATGAGGCGCGCCGGCGGCGGTACTCCCAGTCCCGGCAGCGCCTGGTTGAGCTCGGCGAGCAGCGCGTCGGGCGCCGCGGCATCGGGAAGCTCTGCTCCCGGCACACTGGGCGGCACCGGCGCGGGGGACGGCG
>DAOMZC010001146.1:0-2396 GCA_035437965.1 Pseudomonadota bacterium | reverse complement strand
AGCGGGCCGCCCATTGCGCGGCCGGCCGCGGTCATTCAGTGCGATTTTTCACTGATTGCGCGCCTCCGGCCGCGACCTCGTGCGAAATCGAACACCGACGGAAACAGGCAGCGGAAAGGCGATCCGCTGCGGCAGTCGCCGTGATATACAGCGATGTCTTTTTCTCTTGGGTAGGAGCGCACGAGATGGGTGTTTCGCGATCGGGACAGGAATCAGCCGGACAGCAGGCGGCACGTTCGGAATCAAAGAGCGGAGGCGCGCCCTCCGGCCGGGTGCTGGTGACCGGAACCAGCGGCCACCTCGGCGCGAACCTCTGCCGCCGGCTGCTTGATGATGGGCACGCGCTGCGGGTGCTCTTGCGCGCCGGCAGCGACAACAGCGCCGTGGACGGGCTGCCGGTCGAGCGGGTCTACGGCGACCTGCGCGACGTGGCGGCGGTGGACGCGGCGGTCCAGGGCTGCCAGCGGGTCTATCACGCGGCGGCGCAGGTCTCGACCCTGTACGGCGATGCGCGGCTGCAGCGATCGATCTATGACACCAACGTCCTTGGGACGCGCAACATCCTGAACGCCTGCCTGGCGCACGGCGTCGAGCGCGCGGTGGTCACCGGCAGCTTCAGCGCGGTCGGCTACGATCATAATGATCCCTCCCGCCCGAGCACCGAAGACATGCGCTTTTATCCCTTCGAGCGCATGATGCCCTACGAGTGCAGCAAGGCCTTCGTCGAGCACGAGTGCATGATCGCCGCCACCCGCGGCCTCGACGTACGCATCGCGACCTCGTGCGCGATCCTCGGGCCGCATGACTACAAGCCCAGCCGCATGGGCCGCGCGCTGTGCGACTTCGCCAACGGCAAGCTGCACGCCTATATAGACGGCGGCTTCGAGTTCGTCGCCGCGCGCGACATCGTCGAAGGCCACGTGCTGGCGATGGAGCGCGGCCAGCCGGCCGAGAAGTACGTCTTCGCGACGCAGTTCGTCACCCTGCCCGAGCTCATGGGGCAGTGGGCCGAGATCACCGGCCAGCCGCGGCCGCGGCTCAAGCTGCCGGCGCCGCTCATGGGCGCCGTGGCGTCCGTCTTGAGCCCCCTTCTGACCCGCTTCGCGCCGAGCTTTCCCCAGCGCCTCACCCCCGGCGCCGTGCGCATCCTGCAGCTGCGGCGGCACGCCGACCTCACCAAGGCCAAGACCCAGCTCGGCTACACGCCCACCTCGGTGCGCCGCGCCTGCGAGGAAGCCTACGAGTTCTTCGCCCGCCGCGGCGCCATCAAGAGCCCGAACCCGCGCCGGATCGTCGATCTGGGCGAGCCCAGTAACCTCGGCGGCGCCACCACCGGTCCTGCCGCCGCCTGGCCGAGCACCGGCAGCACCGGCGGCTGCCCGGTAGCCCACTGAACCGACCCCGTCTGCGCCGCGGCGCCCGCCGAAATCTCAATGCGCGGCGGGCGCGCTCGACCCCCGAGCAGGCGCGGACCTTTAGATAAATGGAGCAGCCCGTGAGTTCGACGACCCCCCGCGACCCAGCCTCTTCCGGCATCCTGCCACCCTTACTGCGCAAGAACTCCTCCTACGTACCGCTGCTTGGGCACGCGCTGGCGCTCAAGATGAAGCCGGTGCCGCTGATGATGGAGGGCCGCCGGCAGTTCGGCGACGTCTTCGCGCTGAACCTCGCCGGCCAGATGACCGCGGTGCTCAGCGGGCCCAAGGCCAACGAGGCGTTCTTCCGCGCCCCGGATGATCAGTTCTCGGCCAAAGAGGCCTACCAGATGATGGTGCCGGTGTTCGGCAAGGGGGTCGTTTACGACTCGCCGCCGGCGGTGATGGACGAGCAGCTGGGGTTTGTCTTCCCGGCCCTCAAGGACTCCCGCCTGCGCACCTACTGCACGTACTTCAACGAGGAGTGCGAGCGCTACTTCTCCACCTGGGGCAACGAAGGCACCGCCGACATCTACACCACCACCAACGAGCTGACGATGTTCATCGCCAGCCGGTGCCTGCTCGGCCGCGACTTCCGCAACAACCTGTCGTCGCACTTCGCCAAGCTCTATCACGACCTGCAGGGCGGGATTAACCTCATCGCCTTCTTCGCGCCGCAGCTGCCGCTGCCGGCGTTCCGCCGCCGCGACCGGGCGCGCGACGAGATCATGAAGCTGTGCAGCGAGATCACCGCTGAGCGTCGCCGCACCGGCGTGGTCGAGGAAGACTTCGTCCAGACCCTGATGAGCGCGCGCTACAAGCACGATGACCGCCCGCTGTCCGATCACGAGATCACGGGCCTGGTCCTCGCCCTGCTGTTCGCCGGCCAGCACACGAGCGCCGTCATGGCGGCGTGGGCGGTCATCGAGCTCCTGCAGCACCCGTATCTTTTGCCGCCGCTGCTTGAGGAGCAGGCCAGTG
>DAOMZC010001145.1:0-2397 GCA_035437965.1 Pseudomonadota bacterium | reverse complement strand
GAGGCGGGCGGCAGTCGAAGCGTCGTCGATGAGGAGGGAGGCACGCTGCCGCTGGCGGCGGCGCCCGTGCTGACCACCGCCGACCTCGATCGCGCCACCTTCAACGACGCGGAAAACCCGACGGTAAGCGTCCACCTGCGGCCCGCCGCGGCGGCTCGCTTCGCGGCGTTCAGCGGCAGCCACATCGGCCACAAGCTCGCCATCCTGCTCGACGGCAAGCTGCTGGCGGCGCCGGTCATCAAGGCGCGGATCGACGGCGACAGCATCATGCTCAGCGGCCGCTTTCCCAAGGAGATGCGGCGCCTGACCGCGACCATCAACGCCGCCCAGGCTGCGCCGGCGGCACCGCGCTGAGTACGCCTTGGCTGCGGCTCACCCCGACGGCGCCTCAGCGCAGCTCCTGCGCCAGCAGGCCCGGGGTGAGGAGCCGCTCGCTGCACAGCGGCAAGGCGATCGGGTAGCCGGCGGCGCGGCAGGAGAGGTAGTCCGCGGGGCGCTCGACGCGGCCCAGCAGCTCGAAGCGACCGTCGGGGCCAAGGACGACCGCGCCGCCGTCGACGAGCTGCAGCCGCAAGCGCAAGCTGTCGTCGGTCTTTCGCCGCCACTTTACCGTGCCGTCGACCCCGCCGACCAGCCGCCAGCGTCCGTCCGGTGAGAACGCCACGGCGGCGGACGGGTCGACGAGCGCCGGCCCCGCAGGCGAACCGGATGCGGCAGCGGATGCCCCATCGGGCGCGGCAGCGGATGCCCCATCGGGCGCGGCAGCGGATGGTACGGCGGATGGTGCAGCGGGCGCGGCAGCGGATGCCCCATCGGGCGCCTGGCCGAGCGGTAGACCGCGGGGTGAGGCGACCTGGCGGAGCTGGCCGGATGCCAGCCACAGAGCGCGCTTATCCCCATCGGCACTTTCGATTAGCAGCTGCTCGCCGGTGCCGGAAAAGTCGAGCCGCGTCACTGCGGCGGGGAAGCGCGGAGTCGCATACTGCACTTTGGTCCCGATGAGCGCCTGCAGCTGCGCTTGGGCATCGATCATTACCAGGTGCTGCTCGGCGGTGAAGTCAGCCGCCACGAGCGGCGATTTCCCGGGCAGCGCGACCCGCCACAGGTGCGCCGGGGCCGGTCCAGAGAGCTCGACCAGGGCGAGCGGGCAGCTGCCGCTCTGACCGAGCTCGGTCGCCGAGAACAGGGCCCGCGCGCCATCGCCCTGCACCGCCTCGGGAACCGCGAACAGGCACGGAAGGGCGAGCAGCTGCGGGCTGCTGAGGCGCTGCAGGCGGCGGTCCGGGTGGAGGCGGAAGACCTCGGGCCCGCGCGCCAGGCGGCCGGTGGCGCTGCGGCCGGTCAGAAGGGCACCGCCGTCGTCGAGCGGCAGCACCGCGGCCAGCCCGCGAGGCGCGGCGAGGCGCTGACCGGTCTGGGGAAACAGGAGGTAGCTGCGCCGCCCGCTGCCGGGCACGGGGGTGCTGAGCACGACGGCCTGACCCACGTCTTCGCTGAGCAGGGCCTCCAGGCGCGCCGGACCGTCGCTCAGCGCAATCGCGGCGGCCAAGCGTCGCGCCCGCAGCTCCCACAGGCACAGCGTGGCCGGCGGGGCCAGCGTCGCCAGCCAGCGTCGCTCGGGCGAGACCAGGAGGGCCCGCTCGCCGGCCGCGGGGAGGCGTGAGCCGCCAAGGCATGCGGACGCCGCGGGGCCGCGCAGCGAGCTCGAAAGCTGCAGCTCCTGGCCGGTGCGCGCAGCGAAGAGACGAGGCGGGCTGCCGGCAAAGAGCAGGGCAATGGTGCCGTCACGGTCCGCCGTGTAGTCGAGCAGCTCCTTATCGCCGGACGCGAAGGTCTGCACGAGCTGGCCGCTGTCGGCCGCGACGACGCGCAGGCGGCGGAGCGGACAGTCCCCGGTCGCCGCGACGCCGCAGTCGGCGATAAAGAGCTGCCGCGCATCCGGGCTGAAGTCGAGCCACGGCGCCCGATGCGCGGCCTCGCTTCCCAGCCGCCCGGGCCGCGCCGGATCGCGCGGCGGCAGGAGCGGAAAGTCGTATCCGGGGTCCCCGCTTGGCGAGCGCAGGCGCACCACCGCATCATCAGCCAGCGTCGCCAGGCGCTGCCCGCTGCGGTCGATCGCCAGCCGGCGCAGGCGCTCGGGGTGCGGTGCCAGCCGGCGGATCGGGTAGCCGCCGGCAAGCTCGATGACGGACAGCAGGCGCCCGTGCGCGACCGCCGCCCGCTCGCCGCTCGCCGCAATCGCCGCCGCGGCCACCGGCTGCCCGGCAAAGTCCGGATCGGCAAGGCCATACGCCGGCGCGACCGCGATCGCCACCTCCCCGCCCTGCTGCCGCGCGATGCCCGCCCGCCCCAGGCCGAGAAGCGCCCGCGCGGCCGCCCGGTCCTGCTGGGCGTACG
>DAOMZC010001144.1:0-2400 GCA_035437965.1 Pseudomonadota bacterium | reverse complement strand
TAGACGAGCTCGCCGCGGCACAGCTCGCCCGCCTGCTCGGTCGACAGCGCCGGCAGCTCGGCGGCGCGGGCGGCGCGCTTGAGCTTGCGCCAGCGCCGCCGCTCGTGCACCCGCTCGCTGGTCAGCGCGCCGAGCTCCAGGTGCGACAGCGAGCCCGACTCGGCGACGCTCGGATCCTGCTCCAGCGGCGCCTTGCCGCCGGCCATCGCCGCCGCCATCGCCTGCGCCACCTTGGGCATGAAGCGCCCGAGATCAATCGAGGCATCCGGCCGCGGCGGATCGAGGCTGGCGATCGGACACAGGCGCACCCGGTCGCACTGGCTCACCCGGCGCACCGCCTCCTCGACGGTCTCGATCACCGCCGCCTGGCTGCGCAGGTCGGTGAAGCGGAGGCTCAGCTGCTCGACGGTGTTGCGGTAGAACGCCTCGGCGGGAAAGAGCTTCTCATCGAGCCAGGCGGCGCAGAACCGGTGCACCGGCCCGGCCACGGCGGCAATCGCCAGCACGTACAGGAGCTGCCAGGTCAGCGGCTGGCTGCGGATGCCGAGGAAGCCGAACAGGCACAGCATGCCGCCCATGAAGCTCAGCGTCGCGGTGAGCAGCGGGCGCAGCCCCGGCCGGTGCAGCAGGGCGCGGCTGTCCCAAAGATCGTAGCGGACCAGCGCGTAGGTCATGCCGAGCGCCCCCACGCAGGTCAGCGGCACCGCCAGGACGAACCCGAGCGGTCCGGCGCGCTCGGGGGCGACCAGGACCATGGCGCCCAGCGTCGCGTACACCGGCAGGAGCAGCAGCAGGCCCCAGGCGAGCTGGACCCGCCGCCGCCCGGTCGCCTTGGCGCAGCGCAGCGACATCAGCAGCGTCAGCCCGAGGATCGCCGCCGCGCACAGGAAGTCGCAGACCAGGCGATAGCTCTGCCCGACGTACAGGCCGTAGAGCGACAGGCCGAACAGCAGGCCGTCGATGACGCGCAGCCCCCACAGGAGGCGCGGCCGCTTGACGATCAGCCGCACGCGCTCGGGGAACACCAGCCCGAACTCGAAGATCGCCGTCGGCATCAGCGCATAAAACAGCATGTTGAACAGGATCAGCCGGCGCGTCGTGTGGAAGTCGAACAGGGTGATGAGCAGCCCGGCGCTGAGCATCACCCAGCGCACGAACACCCCCACGGCGCCGCCCTTGGGCCGGACCGTGTACGACAGGCCGCCGGTGAACAGCCACAGCCACGCCAGCATCAGGTAGCCGCCGCACAGGAGCAGCCAGGGCCAGAAGCCGAGCTCCTCGCTGCGCACCGTGACGTGGCGCAGCTGACCGCTCTGCGCGACCAGGAGCTCCACCTGATCGGTGCCCGGCCGCGCCGACTGCTCGGCCAGCGCCTCCAGGCCCGGCCCGAAAGGGAGGCGCAGCGCCTGGCCGTTCACCGCGAGCACCCGATCGGGATAGGCGAGCCCGGCGCTGAAGCCGCTCCAGCTCGGCCAGCCGTAGTTGGTCACCCGCCCGAACGGATCGACGAGCATGCCGACCACCGGCCGCTGCCACTCGCCCACCGACAGGCCGAGCGCCAGCACGGTGAGCAGCACGAACCCGACAAAGCCGGTCCACAGCCGGGGAAACGGGTTGTGGGCAAGGTGCCGCGGGGAGGTGATCTGGGCCGACTCACGCTCGCCGCCCGAGCGCGAGGCCGCGGACGAGCTGGAACCGGTGGAGCTCGTGGCACCGGCGGAGCTTGTCAGGGCCCGGCGCGCGCTGCTCGGCTCGCCGAGGCCACTCGCCGCTCCTTGAGCCGCAGCTCCTCCCGGCTTGTCTCCGCTCACGGGCCTGCTCGGTTTCATGCGCGTGTTCCTTGTAAACTACTAACACAGTCGAGACGGCCGGTGGGGAGGGGGCTTTGACAACCCGCCGAGGCTACCGTACGCTTCGCGTCGGCCATCTCGGCTGGTCGTCCGGTGACGGTCGGGCGGTGGCGGCCGGCGACGGCGGCCGCGCGGCGGCTGGCTCGACTCGGGTGGCTCACAGGCAATGGCGGGCATGAAGATGGCGACGACTCAGACGGCTTGGCGGCGAAGGGGCGCGGTCGTGCTGCTGTGCGCGGGGCTCGGCGGCGGTCCGGCGGCGGCGGCTCCGGCAGCGGCGGCGACTCCGGCGGCTCCGGCCGTTCAGAGCCTGGGCCCCGGGGTCCAGGTCGACTGGAACCGTCAGGTCATCTCGGCCGCCGGCAGCTGCGCCGCCGATCTGTTCGCCGCCTCGGCGGAGATCGCCCGCCTCAAGGCCGAGCGGCTGGCGCGGATGCGCGCCGAGGCCCGCCTGCGCAAGGCGCTGCAGACCCTGGGCCGCGAGCCGCGCTTTCACGGCAAGATCCCGGCGGAGCTCCTGGGCCGGCTGGAGCCGAGCCAGGCCCAGGTG
>DAOMZC010001143.1:0-2406 GCA_035437965.1 Pseudomonadota bacterium | reverse complement strand
CAGCGCAGCTGGCAAAAAAGGATCGCAGGGAAGGGGGACCCGCGCCGGTGCATACTGCGACTGTGACCCTCCACTCGTCGCAGTTGACACAAGGCCCGCTATCAGCAGAAAATAATTGAGATCATCCGAGACGATCTATCTGGATAGATCCGCCTGCCGGCGGCTCGCCGCAAGGTCCGCTGCGCCAGGCGCCCGATCTCCAGCGTCTGCCCGCCCGCCGCGGCGGCTATGGACGCGCCCCGGGGCAACCGGACCGACCCCCTAGGAGTTCCCCCGTATGCGATCCCCGTACCGCGCTGTCGCCTCGCTCCTGGCGCTGCTCGCCGTAGCCCCCGCCACGGTACAGGCCCGATCGCGCAGCGCCGCAGCCCGGCCCGCCCGCCCGCAGCCGGAACCGCCCCCCGAGTCTCCTCCCGTGTCGACCGTCGGCACCGCCCCCGTCCTCGCCCCCGCCGCCCCCCCCGAGCCCCTCGCCACCGTCTCGCAAGTCCAGGCCGCCCTGCAGCTCATGCGCGACAAGGGCCTCATCACCCCCACCGAGTACGAAGAGGCCCTCGCCGGCCGCGCCGTCCCCGTCGCCGCCCCCATGAAGCCCGTCCTCGCCCCCAAGTGGGAGACCACCCTCTACGGCTTCGTCGAGGCCGACGCCATCATCGATTCATCCCAGAGCCTCACCGAGGTCGCCGGCACCAACACCCTGGCCCGCCCCGACACCTACGCCGGCCAGCACGGCCGCTTCGAGTACTCGGTGCGTAACTCCCGCCTGGGCTTCCGCGTCCGCGCCCCCGAGTTCTACCGCCTCAACGCCAGCGCCGTCGTCGAGATGGACTTCCTCGGCAACCAGGCCCCCAACGCCTCCGAGCTGGTCATCTCGACCTCGGGCCTTTTGCGGCTGCGCCACGTCAACCTGCAGATCGAGACCCCCTACATCGATTTGCTCATCGGCCAGTCGTGGCAGCTGTTCGGCTGGCAGCCCTACTTCCATCCCGGCGCCGTCAGCATCCCCGGCATCGCCGGCAACGTCTTTTCGCGCGCCGCCCAGATCCGGCTCTCGCACCGCTTCCGCACCAACCCCGTCAGCGTCGATGTGGCCGTGTCGCTGGCCCGCGCCCCGCAGCGCGACTCGATCGACCCCGACGGCCAGGCCGGCCTGCGCATCGTCTTCAACAACCTGCGCGGCCTGCGCACCATCGCCGCGACCCAGACCTCGGTGGACAGCGCCGCCATCGGGGTCTCTGCGACGCTGCGCCGCTTCTCGCTGCCCGAGTTCGTCCAGAACCCGCAGAACTCGGTGTCGACCGCCGGCTGGGGCGTGTCGGTGGACGCCCTGTTCCCGATCATCGCCGTGCCCGACCGCCGCGCCTGGGCCCTGACCCTGCACGGCTCGTTCGTGCGCGGGGCCGGGATCGCCGACTCGTTCACCGGGCTCACCGGCGGGGTCAGCTTCCCCGCCCTGCCGCTTGGCGGGACCTATAACTCCAACATCGACCGCGGCCTCGCCCTGTTCGACAAGAACGGCATCCTCGGGACCGTCGACTGGCAGGCGTTCCTGGTCGGCCTGCAGTTCTACCTGCCGCCCCAGGGCCGGATCTTCCTGATCAGCAACTTCTCGCAGATGAACTCGGACAACGCCCAGAACTTCGGCGAGCCGAGCCAGGTGTTCACCCAGTCGCGGCTGCTCAACGCCTCGCTGCTGGTCGATGCCACCGCGTCGCTGCGCTTCGGCGTCGAGTACAGCTGGCTGCAGCAGACCTTCGTCGACGAGGTGGTGGCGCAGAACCACCGCGCCTGGCTGAGCGGCTACTTCCTGTTCTGAGCGGCGGCGCCGTTATTTGAAGAGCAGCGCCATGCGGCGCAGGATCTCCAGGTTCTCGGCAAGAGCGGCTTCGACCGCGGCGGCGGTCTGGCTGTCGCTCGGCGGGGCGCCCGGCGGGGTCCGGTAGGCGTCGACGTCGATGTCGCCGCGCTGGACCCGGGCGCTCAGCTCGGCGCGCAGGGCCGTGTGGTCGCGGGTGCCGTCGAGCAGGGCCAGGATCTGCAGGGCCAGCGGGGGCAGGCCGATGTTGTCGTGGAAGGCGCTGGTCACCTCGTGCCCGCGCCGCGCCTGCAGGCGCGCCATCGCCCGGGTCAGCGGCCGGCCGGCGGTGCTCGTCGCGACCTCGGGGGAGAACGCGTTGAGGTACACCGGGCCCGGCCCGTGGGCGAAGGCGCGGACCAGGTTCAGGCCCAGCGTCACCGAGCTGCGCGCCGCGGCGTCCTGGGTCGGCTTGCCGCGGCCGCGCAGCCGGGCGGTGGCCGCCTCGACGAGCTCGGGGAACGGGACGGCGCGCGGCCAGACCTCGATGAGGTGCAGCATGGCGGCCTTGGTCAGCGGGTGGTTGGTGCTCAGGCTCCGGTCGCGCGGCG
>DAOMZC010001142.1:0-2407 GCA_035437965.1 Pseudomonadota bacterium | reverse complement strand
GGACAGCGACTCGGGGGCCGGCTCGGGGCGGCTGGCCGTCCGGCTGGGCGCGGGGCTCCGGCGCAGCACGGCGCGCGGCGTGACCGAGCAGACCCTGCGGCTCGAGGTCGGGGTCGACCGCTACCTCCTGGACCACAGCATCGACGGGGTGCCGGTGCTGCCGATGGCCGGGGCGCTGTCGCTCATCGGGGAGGCGGCGGCGCTCGCCTGTCCCGGCTTTCACCTGGGCCGTATCGAGAAGCTGACTCTGCTTTCGGGGGTGCGGCTGGTCGGCGGCAGCAGCGACTTGGTCGTCCGCTGCAGCGAGAAGCCGGGCTCGGCAGCCAGCCGTCAGGTACAGGTCGAGCTCCTCAGCGGCCGCGGCAAGCCCCGCGCCCACTACCGCGCCACCGTCGAGCTCTATCCAAGCCTCGCCGCCGTGGCGCGCGGGATCGCGCTGCCACCGCCTGTGCCGCCCACCCCGCCGCCGCTGCCGGTGCCCGAGCTGTATCGCCGCTGGCTGTTCCACGGGCCGCTGTTTCAGGGCATCACCGCCATCGACGGCTTCACCGAGCTCGGCGTGTCGGGTCGCCTGCGCGCCTCGCGGCCGGCGGCCTGCCTGCAGGGGGCACGCAGCGACGATGAGTGGCTGATCGATCCGGTCCTGCTCGACAGCGCGATGCAGCTCGCCGGGGTGTGGTCGCGGCACTTCGCCGGGATCACCGTCCTGCCCCTGGGCTGCCAGACCCTGCTGCGCCTGGGCGCGCCCAAAGGGACCGAGTGCCTGGGTCGGGTGCGGATCGTCCCCGCCGACGATCCGAGCGAGCTGCGCTGCGATGTCGCGGTCTGTGATCCGGATGGAACTCCGGTGCTGCTCATGCTGGGGCTGTTCGGCATCGGCAGCGCGGCGCTGAACCGCCTGACCGAGCAGCCGCTGCAACACAGGCCGGCGTCGTGAAGCCGGCGGCTCCCGCGCCGTCGGGCGCCGAGCTCGGCGTGTGGATTGTCGGCGTCGCCTGGCAGGCCCCGGCAGCTGAGCTGGCGCCGTTTACCGCGCCCGGCCCGCGCGCCGGGGCGGCGGGAGCACCGGACGGACTCATCGCGGCGGCACTCAGCGACGCGGGAGCAGCGGGCGCCGGGCTGCCTGTATTCACCGTAGGCAGCGGGCCGGCGGACCGCGGCGGGCGCGCGCCTCGACGGGACGAGCCTTTTCCCTGCCGGCCAACATCTGCCGCAGCCTTGCCGGACCGCGACGGTCGCGCGCCCCAGCGAGACAGCCGCACTGCCTTCCATCCGACGTTGGCCGAGGCGCTGCTGGCAGCCGTGGCGGCGCTGCAAGCCGGCACCAGCGGGGCGTGCCTGGTGGGTGCGACGGGCGCTGCACCCAATAGCCGCGCGGAGGCGCTGCCCGCTGAAGCTGAAGAGAGTACGCCCGCAAAAGAGTCTCCGAGCGGCGCCTGGTGCGTCCTTGAGACCGCCGACAGCGCCCGTGCTCGCGGCGCTGCGCCCTATGCCGCTCTGATCGCCGCGGGCTCGCCTGCCGAGGCGGCGGCTCTGCCGGTGGGGCTCGGCGGCGGAGTTGGCTGGCTGGAGCTCCCCAGCGGTCCGTCCGCTTGCGCTGCGGCAGAGCAAGTCTTTGCACCTGCCGCGGAGGTGGTGCAGAGCGCGCTGCGCAACGCGGCAGCCAGCCGAGGCGCAGATAAAGGAGTGCGGGACGGTCTGGCCCTGGTCCGCGCCGCCCTGGCGCTCGGACACAAGGTCTTGCCGCGGCCACCGGCAGCCGGGCCGGCGGGCACTGCGCTGCGTCCGTGGATTCAGCCGCTGCCGCACGCCGGCTGGGCGACTTCCGGCGCACCGCGCCAGGCGGGCTGGCTCGCTGGCGAACCCGATGAGCGGCCGGTGTATGTGCTCCTGCGTGAAGAGTCTTCGGCCCCGCCGCGCCCGGATGCCATTCAGCTGAGCCACGAGCTGTTCGTCTTTGGCGCCGACTCGCAGGTGGCGCTGCGTGAGCAGCTGATCGCGCTCCGCCACCAGCTTCAGCAGGCGCCGTCATACGCGGCCGGCGCGGGCCTGGCGAGCCTCGCCGACCAGGCCAGACGAGCGGTCCGCGCCGGGGCACCTTACCGGCTGGCCCTCGTCGTCGACTCCCTGGGCGAGCTGGAGCGGCAGCTGGCAGAGGTCGCCGATCAGCTGATGACCCAAGCCGCGGCCGACTGGACCAGGCTCCACCGACCCAGCGGCGGCCGGTACTGCGGCGCCGGGCCGACCCCGGCAGGCGCGACCGCCTTCCTATTTCCCGGCCTGGGCGCTTCCTATCCGTACATGCTGAGCGACCTCTGCGTCCACTTTCCCGCCGTGCGCGCGGTCTTCGACAGCATCGACTTCGTCGCCGTCAACGACCTCACCGACGCGAAGACGCTGGCGCACC
>DAOMZC010001141.1:0-2407 GCA_035437965.1 Pseudomonadota bacterium | reverse complement strand
ATGGCGCTGGCGGCGATCGCGGCGGGCAAGCACGTCTACTGCGAGAAGCCGCTGGCGCTCACCGCCGCCGACGCGCGCGAGCTGACGCTCGCCGCCGAGGCGGCGGGCGTGCGGACCATGGTCGGCTACAACTATCTCTGCTCGCCGGCGATCCGCCACGTCCGGAAGCTGCTCGACGAGGGCGAGCTCGGCACGCTGACCTATCTGCGCTGCGCGCTCGAGGAGGATTACATGGCCGACCCGGCCGTGCCGTTCTCCTGGCGCTGCGAGCGCGCCAAGGCGGGCAGCGGGGCCAGCGGTAGCTCGGTCGATGATCTGCCGCTGCCGGGCGAAAAAGAGTTCACCGAGTGCCGCGCCTTCCCGCCGGACAAGAAGGTCGGCATCACCCTCAAGCCAGAGACCGAGCTGCTGGAGCTCGTCGGCTGGATCAAGTCGATCTCGTGCCGGCCGTTCATCCTGCCGGCCAACATCCGCCAGACCAAGGTCACCATCATCGCCCCGCAGCTTGTCACCGCGGGCGAGGCGTACCGCATCTTCCTCTCGGCGCTGGAGGCGATGGGCCTGACCGTGCAGCCCGACGGCCGGGTGCTCAAGATCATCGAGTCCAACCACGCCCGCGAGTCGTCGATCCCGGTCATCAACCCCGGCGAGGCGGTGCCGCGCACCGAGCAGTACGTGACGCGCCTCTTGCGCCTCAAGTACATCACCACCGAAGAGGTGGTCCAGGTGCTCAGCCGCCTCAAGGGCCGCGACGGCGACATCACGCCCTACAGCACCACCAACACCCTGGTCATCACCGACCTGGCCTCGAACATCCGCCGCATGGAAGAGGTGGTGCGGGCCCTCGACGTGGCGATGACGGGCGAGAAGATCTGGGTCATCCGCCTGCGCAACATCGTCGCCACCGAGGTGGCGCAGATGCTGCAGCAGGTGTTCAACATCGGCAAGGCGGGCACCCCGGGCCAGCCCAAGCGCGCCCCGATCAACGTCCCGCTGGCCGGCAGCACCGACGGCTCGGCGCCGCCCTCGCTGGTCGGCTCGGGCGATGACTCGATAAGTCAGATCTTTCCCGACGACCGCACCAACTCCCTGATCGTCGTGTCGTCCGAGCGGACCTACCAGCGGGTGTTCGCCCTCATCAAGCGCCTGGAGTCGCAGGGCGGCACCTCCAGCGGCGATCGCATCCACGTCTACGCGCTGGAGAACGCCAACGCCGACGACATCGCCGGCGTGCTGTCCGGCATCGTCACCGTGGTCGGCGGCGGCGGCAGCCGTAGCGGCAGCGGTGCCGGCAATCGCGGGCGGCCGACGCCGCAGGCCGCCAGCGGCGGTCAGCAGGCGGCGGGGCTGTTCCAGGACGAGGTCAAGGTCACGCCCGACAAGTCCACCAACGCGCTGGTGATCCTCGCCGGCAGCAAGGACTACCTGGTCGTGCGCGACGTCATCCGGCGCCTGGACATCCCGCGGCGCCAGGTGTTCATCGAGGCCGCGGTCATGGAGGTCAACCTGAACAAGGTGCGCGACCTCGGGCTGTCCTACCACGGCGGGGCCGAGATCCCGGGCCTGGGCGGCGTCGCGGTCGGCGGCCTCAAGAGCAGCACGCTCAACTCGCTGAGCCCGCTGAGCCTCCTGTCGCTGCCGGGCCTGGTCGGCGGCGTCATCGGGCAGCCGTTCACCAACTCCGCCATCTTCGGCCAGGCCTCGACCGCCGGGGCGACGCTGCCGCCGCAGTTTGGCCTCATCTTGCAGGCGATGCAGAGCAACAACGACGTCAACATCCTGCAGGTCCCCAACATCCTCACCACCGACAACGAGAAGGCGACGATCACCGTCGGCCAGAACCTGCCGTTCCCCAGCGCCATCAGCGGCATCCCGCAGCTCGGCGCCGGCGGCCTCTCCAACCTCACGCCGCTGCAGTCGGTGCAGCGCCAGGACGTGCAGCTCAAGCTGGAGATCACCCCCCACGTCAACGCCAGCGACTACGTGCGGCTGGAGATCGACAACGAGATCAGCGACGTCCTGGCGGACAACTACAATGGCCTCGGGCCGGCGACCAACAAGCGGACGCTGAAGACGGTGGCGGTGGTGCGCGATCAGCAGCCGGTGGTGCTCGGCGGCATCATGAAGGACAGCATCTCCGAGTCGGTGACCAAGATCCCGATCCTCGGTGACATCCCGATCCTCGGCTACCTGTTCAAGACCCGCAAGAAGACGACCAACAAGCAGATGCTGCTGATCGTGCTGACCCCGTACGTCATCAACGACCCGGCCGACCTGCAGCGGGTGTTCGAGCGCAAGACCCGCGAGCGCCGCAAGTTCATCGAGGCCTACGCCTCGTTCAGCGACGACCGCGACGTGGTCGGCCCGATCGACTACACCCGCAAGCGCGGCGCCCTGGAGGAGATCA
>DAOMZC010001140.1:0-2410 GCA_035437965.1 Pseudomonadota bacterium | reverse complement strand
TCATCGAGACCCAGGCCGGCGACGTGTCGGCCTACATCCCGACCAACGTCATCTCGATCACCGACGGTCAGATTTACCTTGAGACCGACCTTTTCTTCGCCGGCATCCGCCCGGCGGTCAACGTCGGCATCTCGGTCAGCCGCGTCGGCGGCTCGGCGCAAGTGCCGGCGATGAAGAAGATCGCCGGGACGCTGCGCCTGACCATGGCGCAGTACCGCGAGCTGGCGGCGTTCGCGCAGTTCGGCTCCGAGCTCGACAAGGCGTCGCAGGATGCGCTGAACCGCGGCGCCCGCATGGTCGAGATCTTGAAGCAGGTCCAGTACGCGCCGCTGTCGGTCGAGAAGCAGATCCTGATCCTTTATGCGGGTCTATCGCCCAAGGGGTTCCTCGACAAGGTCGCGGTCGCCGACGTGCAGCGCTACGAGCGCGAGCTGTTCGCGTTCGTCGAGGCGCGCCCGGAGGTCCTGCGGAGCATCGCCGAGAAGGCGCTGAAGGGCTCGGAGTACAAGGCGCTCACCGAGATCATGGACAAGGTCATCGGCGAGTTCGCGCAGGGCTTCTCGGCGCAGCCGGCACAGAAGGCCAAGGCCAGCTAAGCCATGCCGTCGCTTAAGGCGATTCGCAAGCGCATCTCCTCGGTGAAGAACACCCAGAAGATCACCAAGGCGATGAAGATGGTGTCGGCGGCCAAGCTGCGGCGGGCGCAGGAGTCGGTACAGGCGATCCGTCCGTACGCGCGGCGGCTGGGCGAGATCGCCCACGAGCTGGCCGAGCGCCTAGCCGCCGAGCCGCTGGCCGCGACGGCCCCGCCGGCCGCGGCGCCGGTCACTGATGGCGCTGGCGCCGGGGCCGAGCAGTCCCCCCCGGAGACGCCGCCCGCGGCGCAGATCCAGCGCATCCTGCTCGGCCAGAACGAGCAGCGCATCCGCCTGGTCGTGGTCAGCGCCGACCGCGGCCTCGCCGGCGCCTACAACAGCAACATCTTCCGCCGCACCGAGCGCTTCATCACCGAGCAGAAGCTGCTCGGCCACACGGTGGAGCTGGTCGTACTGGGCAAAAAGGGCCGCGACTACTTCCGCCGCCGGCCGCACAAGGTAATAAGCGACCTCGGCGGCGCCGATCCCAAGACCGCTGCCCCCCGCGCCAAGGAGCTGGGGGCGGCGCTGACGACGGCGCTGCTCGCCGATCAAGTCGATGCGGTGTACGTCGTCTACAACGAGTTCAAGAGCGCGGCGGCGCAGTCGGTGCGCCTGGAGCGGCTGCTTCCGATCTCGGTAAAGCCGTCGGCACCGGGCGCGACCGACGAGCCGCAGACCATCGTCGACTACATCTACGAGCCGGGCCGCGAAGAGGTGCTGCTGCACCTCCTGCCGCTGTACCTGGAGACCGAGCTCTTGCGCCTCCTCCTGGAGGCGATTGCCGCCGAGCAGGGCGCCCGCATGAGCGCCATGGATAACGCGTCGCGAAACGCCAAAGAGATGATCTCGCGACTGACCCTGCAATATAACCGCGCCCGCCAGGCGGCCATCACCAAAGAGCTGATGGAGATCGTCGGTGGTGCTGAGGCACTAAAGGGATAAGCAATGGAAACCAGCACGACTACGAACCTTGTCGGCCGCGTCACCCAGGTCATCGGCCCGGTTGTCGAAGTGGAGTTCACCGGCACCCTGCCGGAGATCTACACCGCCCTGACGCTGTCTAACCCCGCGATCAGCAGCGCCCCGGGCAACCTCACCATCGAGGTCGCACAGCACCTGGGCGAGCACACGGTGCGCTGCATCGCCATGGACACCACCGACGGACTGACCCGCGGCACGCCGGTGCAGAACACCCAGGCCCCGATCAAGGTCCCGGTCGGGCCCGAGGTCCTGGGCCGCATCCTCAACGTCATCGGCCAGCCGGTGGACGAGCGCGGCGCGGTCAACGGCAAGCAGTTCTGGCCGATCCACCGCCCGACGCCCAAGTTCACCGACCAGAGCACCAAGGTCGAGATCCTCGACACCGGCATCAAGGTCATCGACCTCCTGGCGCCCTACCGCCGCGGCGGCAAGATTGGCCTGTTCGGCGGCGCCGGCGTCGGCAAGACCGTGCTCCTGCAGGAGCTCATCCACAACGTCGCCAAGGCCAAGGGCGGCTTCTCGGTGTTCGCCGGCGTCGGCGAGCGGTCGCGCGAAGGCAACGACCTGTACCACGAGTTCATGGAGTCCAAGATCATCGATGAGGAGGATCTGACTCGCAGCAAGGTGGCCCTGGTGTACGGCCAGATGAACGAGCCGCCGGGGGCGCGCGCCCGCGTCGCGCTGTCCGGGCTGACCATCGCCGAGTACTTCCGCGACGAAGAGGGCCGCGACGTGCTGTTCTTCGTCGACAACATCTTCCGCTTCACCCAGGCCGGCTCCGAGGTCTCGGC
>DAOMZC010001139.1:0-2411 GCA_035437965.1 Pseudomonadota bacterium | reverse complement strand
GGCAGCGGCTCGCCGGCGGCGGCGAGCGTCGGGAACCGCAGAGCCAGCTGCAGGCCGTCCTCGCCCTCTGCCTGGACCGCGACCTGGACCACGGTGCCCTCCGCCGCGGCGCCCGCGCCGGGCCCCGCCTGGGCGCAGAAGCTGCGCAGCCGGCCCGACGCCGCGCCGGCGCGCACCGCCTGCTTATGGACCTCCAGCTGCAGGCTCGCGCGGTCGCGCTCCGGACCCTGCAGGCGCTCCGCGGCGAGCGGCCCGCCCTCAGCGCTCGCACCGCCGAGATAGACCACCGCGGCCCCATCGAGGAGGCCCGAGAACAGCTCCCCCTTGGCCAGCGCGACGTTCTCCAGGGAGCCGAGCGACTCCAGGTGCGCCGGTCCGATGTTGGTGATGACGCCCACGTCGGGCCGGGCGAGCGAGGTGAGGTAGGCGATCTCGCCGCGGGCCGACATCCCCATCTCGACCACCGCGTAGCGCTGGCCCGGCCGCAGCCGCAAGAGGGTGAGCGGCACGCCGATGTGGTTATTCAGGTTGCCGTCGGTCTTGAGCACCTCGCTCGGGTCGCTGGCGTGCGCCGTCAGGATCGCGGCGATGAGATCCTTGGTGGTGGTCTTGCCCGAGGAGCCGGTGACCGCGACGACGCGCAGGCGGGAGGCGATTTCGGGGGCGTCGCGGTGGGCGCGGGCCAGCTGGCCCAGGGCGACCAGCGTGTCGGGCACCTCGATGACGGCGACGGTGACACCGGCGGCGAGCTCGGGCAGCGGCTTGTCGCGCTCGACCAGGATGCCGGTGGCGCCGGCGGCGAGGGCCTGGCCGATGAACGAGTGGCCGTCGTGGCGCTCGCCGCGCACGGCGACGAACAGGCTGCCCGGGATGACCAGGCGGCTGTCGATGGTGACGGCGCTGAACTTGTGGGGGCCGCTGCGCAGGAGCTTGCCCTGGGTGGCGGCGACGATGCGCTCGACCGGCAGCTCGATCGTCGCCGCCAGGGTCGCGGTGGCCCCGACGACCGGCGCGCTGCCCGAGCGCGTCGACGGTGTGTCGCGCTGGGCGAGGGCGCGCTGGACCTCTTCGCGATCGTCAAAGCGGTGCTTGGTGGTGCCCACGATCTGGTAGTCCTCGTGCCCCTTGCCGGCGATCAGCACCACGTCATCGGCGCGCGCGCCGAGGACCGCGGCGGTGATCGCCTGCCGCCGATCGGGCTCGACATAGTAACCCTGCCCGGCGGTGGCCAGCGCCTGCCGCTCCAGGCGCGGCGGCGGCCCGGCCGGAGCGCTGCCGGCCGCGGTCACCGGCAAGAGCAGCCCGGCGACGATACTGTCGATGATCGCCTGCGGGTTCTCGGTCCGCGGGTTGTCGGAGGTCACCACGACCACGTCGGCGTCGCGCGCCGCGACCTGGCCCATCTGCGGCCGCTTGCCGGCATCGCGAGCGCCGCCGCACCCGAACACCACGATCAGCCGGCCGCGCCGACCCGTCGGTGAAGTTGTGGTCAGCGGCGGCGTGGTCAGCGGCTTGAGCGCGGCCAGCGCGCGCGCCAGGGCATCGGGAGTGTGCGCGTAGTCGACAAAGATGGAGGGCCCGCGGCCGCCGCGCGGCGACGCGACGCGCTCCAGCCGACCGGCGACGCCGCTGACCTGCGACAGCCCGCGCCCGATGAGCGACGCCGGCAGCCCCAGCGCCACCCCGATTCCCGTCGCCACAGCGAGGTTGGCGAGGTTGAAGCGGCCGGTCATCCCGCAGCTCAGCGCCACCTCGCCGATGGGGGTGCGCAGGGTGGCCGCGATGCCGTCGATCGAGATGCGCTCGGTCAGCACCGAGATGTCGGCCGGCCCGTCGATCGACACGGTCAGCCGGCGCGCCGCGGGCAGCTCTGCGGCCAGGCGACGGCCGTAGCTGTCGTCGATGTTGAGCACCGCCATCCCGCCGAGCTCGGGCGGCAGCAGGTGCTCGTGGAACAGGCTCGCCTTGGCCGCGTAGTACTCCTCCATCGTGTGGTGGAAGTCCAGGTGGTCCTGGGTGAGGTTGGTGAACGCCGCGACGCGGAAGCGGACCCCGTGCAGCCGCCCGAGCGCCAGGGCGTGCGAGGAGGTCTCCAGCGTCACCGCCCGCACGCCCTGCTCGCCCATCTCGGCCAGGATGCGGTGCAGGAGCAGCGCGGTCGGGGTGGTGAACGGCGCCGGGTAGCTGCGGCCGCGGTAGCGATAGGTGATGGTGCCGAGGAGCCCGGGCACGAGCCCGGCCTCCTGCAGCAGCGCCTCGACGAGGAAGTTGGTCGTCGTCTTGCCGTTGGTGCCGGTGATGCCGACCAGGGTCAGCACATCGGCGGGGCGGCCGTAGCGGTTGGCGGCGATCACCGCCAGGGCCTGGGCGGCGCTCTTGACCTGGAGCTGGATCAGCGAGGCCGCCGTCTC
>DAOMZC010001138.1:0-2411 GCA_035437965.1 Pseudomonadota bacterium | reverse complement strand
AGCCCAGACATACTTGTGCACCGCCCGGAACCGGCCCTGCCCAGCGCAGCGGTGTTAATGAATTCGCCGGGCCCCGTACTAAGCCTGGCTCTCCGCGGTCGTTACCTCGGCCCCGGACGGTCGCGGGACGCCGATCTGGTGCAAGCCGCACTCTTTGTGCTCGGGATCTTCCCACCACCAGCGACCGGCGCGCGAGGGCTCGCCGGCGCGCACCGGCCTTGTGCACGGCGCGCAGCCGATCGACAGGTAGCCGCGCTCGTACAGGCGGCTGCGCGGCAGGCCGCGCGCGTCGGCGTAGCTCCAGACCCTCTGCTCGCTCCACTCGCACAGCGGGTTGATCTTCAGGATGTTGCCGTGCGCCGCGTCGCGCTCCAGCGGCTGCAGGGCGGTGCGGGTGACCGCCTGCTCGCGGCGCTGGCCGGTGATCCAGCCGGCCTTGCCGTGCAGCGCCCGCAGGAGCGGCGCGACCTTGCGTACCCCACAGCAGGCGTGTCGATCGGCAAGGCTGCTGCGGAACGAGAACGGACCCTTCTGCCGCAGCAGCCGCTCGACCTCTATCGGGTCGGGGAAGTACCAGCTGATCGACACCCCGTAGCGCTGGGTGAGCGCCTCCGCCACCTCGTAGGTCTCCTCATGCAGGCGGCCGGTGTCGAGGGCGAAGATCTCGGTCCCGAACTCGCGCAGCAGGTCGTGCGTGCACAGAAGATCGATGAGCACTACATCCTCGATGCTGAACGAGCAGGCCAGGCTCACCGTGCCGCCGGCGGCGACAAGGCCGGCGCGCAGGACGGACTCCGGCTCGGCCGGGGTGGCCAGCACCGGCAGCTCGGCTTTTCCGCTCATCGGAGCCCCTCCGTCGCGAGCGGCGCGGGAGCGAGCCGGCGGCCGTGCGGCACCAGGTTCCACAGCCGCTCGTGCAGGTAGTAGAGCACGAGCTTCACCAGGGTGTCGGTCGTGCCGAGCGCCAGCGCCACCTCCCACCGCCGGGTTACCTGGTAGCTCACCACCGCGGTGATTCCCAGCGCTGCGGTGCGCCAGGACAGGGTCTTGCAGATACTCCTTACTTGGGTCTCCATGCTCTCCTCGCTCAGGCGGCGCACTCGCCCTCGGCTTCGGTCTCGGCGACCGTGAATGGGGCCGCTTGGCCCAGATCGATGTAGTCACTGGGAGTCAGGCTGCGCTCGTCGACCTCGAGCAGCTCGACGAGCGCTCGCCGCACCCGGTCGATGGGAATCCGCGCATAGAACTGCTGCAGCGGCTCGTCCGGCTGGCGCTCGCTGCGCCACAGCTCGAGCAGGCGCTCGATGGCCAGCGGGCCGGAGCGGGCGGGGATCTTGCCGATGAGGCGCCCGAACTGCGCGGCGTCGCCGTTCTGGCCGCCGCCGACGGTCAGCTGGTAGGCCGGCACCGGCCGGTTGCCGATCTTGCGCAGCGCTCCCTGCAGGCCGATGGTGGCCACGTGGTGCTGGCCGCAGCCGTTGGGGCAGCCGCTTATGTGGATGCGCGCGCCCTCGGTGCCGGGCTCGCTGGGCCGGGCGCTCAGGTGCTCGCCGAGCAGGCGCCCCATCCCGCGGGAGGCGGTCACCGCGATCGCGCAGGTCTCGGCGCCGGGGCAGCTGACCACGTCGGCGAAGCTGCCGGCGCCGCCCTCGGCGAGGCCGAGCTCGTGCAGCGCCCGGTACAGCGCCGGCGCCGCGGTCGCAGGGACGTGGCGCAGCGCCAGGTTCTGATCGGCGGTCGCGCGCAGCGTGCCGTCCCCGAAGCGGACGATCAGCTCGGCCAGGCCGCGGAGCTGATCGGTGCTCAGGTCGCCGAGCCGCAGCCGGACGAGCACGGTGACGCGCCCCGGCTGCAGCTGCGCAACCACGTTGGTCCGGCTGAAGGCCAGGTAGCCCGCGTCGACCGCCGCCGGCGGGTGCAGCAGCGCCAGCGGGTGCGGCGGCGGGGCCGGCTCGACCGGCGGGTCCTGCGGATCGAAGGGCAGCTCGGGCGCGCCGGCCTGCTTGACGGCCGCCCACTCGGCCAGCACGGCGTCGCGGAAGGCGGCGAAGCCGAGGCGCTGGATGACCCACTTGAGGCGCGCCTTCTTCTTGTTCTTGCGGTCGCCCTCGCGATGGAAGACCCGCACCACCGCCTCGCTGAGCCCGAGCAGCTCGGCCGCCGGCAGGAACTGCACCAGCACCGGCCCCGAGCGCGGCAGGGTGGACAGGCCGCCGCCGCCGAGCACCAGGAAGCCGCGCGCGCCGCTGGCGTCGCGGCGGGCGATGAACCCGAGATCATTGATCGCCGCCTTCACGCAGTCGCGATGACAGCCTTCGAACGCAATCTTGAACTTGCGCGGCAAGGTCGACGACAGCGGGCCGCGCAGCAGGTATCGGGTGAGGGCATCGGCGTACGGCGTGACATCGAAG
>DAOMZC010001137.1:0-2417 GCA_035437965.1 Pseudomonadota bacterium | reverse complement strand
ACGAGGCTGCCCCGCGCGGCTGGACACGAACTCGGGCCGCTCGCTACGTTTTGCCTCAGCCTGCTGGCCGAAATCCGCAGAAGCTGATTGCCCGGCGCGAGTTGCAGCGGTCGGGCGCCGCCGCCCTCCAGACTTTGCCGAATCTCGGTAATCTAGGAGGGCGGTCCTTGGTGACTGCGGCCGGAGATCTCGGTGCCAAGACAAACTACGGAGGCTCTCGCCCCGCCGCCCAGCGAGCGCACCATCATCACGCTCATCGGCGCCATCCAGTTTATTAACGTCCTCGATTTCATGATGGTGATGCCGCTTGGTCCGGACCTGGCGGCGACGGTCGGGATCCCTGCCTCGCAGCTGGGCCTGTTGAGCTTCAGCTACGCGGCGGCGGCGTGCTTCGCGGGGGCGCTCGGGGCGCTGTTCCTCGATCGCTTCGACCGGCGCAGCGCCCTGGCGGTGGCGCTGCTCGGGCTGGTCGTCGGCACGGCGGCCGGCGGGCTGGCGACCGGGCAGTGGACGATGCTGCTGTCACGGGTCGTCGCCGGGGCCTTCGGCGGGCCGGCGACCTCGCTGTCGATCGCGGTGGTGGCCGACGCGGTCCCGGCCGAGCGGCGCGGGCGGGCGCTCGGCGCGGTGATGGGCGCTTTTTCAGTGGCGTCGGTGTTCGGGGTGCCGGCCGGGCTGTTCCTGGCCCGGCACGGCGGCTGGCGGGTGCCGTTCTTCGCCGTCGCCGGGCTCGGCCTCATCGTCGGCGCCCTGGCGGTGCTGATGCTGCCGCCGATGCGCAAGCACCTCGCCGGAACCAGCCGCGCCGGCGGCGCCCCGGGGCCGGGCGACGGCGCGCCGCTGCCCGAGGTCGCGATCGCCGAGATCATCCGCCGCCCCGAGGTCCCGGTGGCGCTGCTGACCGTCTTTTTGGTGATGGCCGCCAGCTTCGCCATCGTGCCGAACCTGGCGGCCTACCTGCAGGCCAACTGCGGCCTGCCGCGCCAGGACCTTGAGTACCTGTACGCCCTGGGCGGGATGTTCAGCTTCTTCAGCATGCGCGGCGTCGGGCGCCTGGTCGATCGCTTCGGCAGCACGCTCATGGCCGGCGTCGGGACGCTGGTGCTCCTGGGGGTGCAGGCGGCGGGCTTTCTGACGGGGCGGATGCTCTTGCCGATGGGGGCCTTCTTCGTTTTGTACATGGTCGCGCAGTCGACCCGCTCGGTGGCGATGAGCACGGTGACCACGCGCGTCCCGCGGCCGCACGAGCGCGCCCGCTACCAGTCGCTGCAGTCGGCGGTGCAGCACCTGGGGCAGGGCTCGGGCTCGCTCCTCGGATCGTTCCTCCTGCACGAGCTGCCCGACAAGCGCCTGGGCGGCATGACGCGGCTGACCCTGGCCGCGATGGCGCTGGCGCTGACCCTGCCGCCGATGCTGGTCTGGGTCCAGCGGCGGCTGGCGGCGCGCACCGCGGCGGCGCTGGCGCCCAGCTGAGCGGAGGCTGCTACCGGTGCGGGCCGTAGTAGTCGGGCGCGCTGCCGGGCTTCCACTTGATGTTGCAGCCGATGCTCGGGCGCTGCTGCTCCGCCGGGATCGCCGCGCCGGTCAGGGCCAGGGTGATGGCGCGCCGCAGATCGGCGCCGCTCACCGGCTGGCCGTTGCCGGGCCGACTGTCGTCGAGCTGGCCACGATAGACGAGCCGCCGCGCGGCATCGAACAGGAAGAAATCCGGCGTGCAGGCGGCGCGGTAGGCCTTGGCCACTTCCTGGGTCTCGTCGAGCAGGTAGGGGAAGCGGTAGCCGGCGGCGGCGGCCTCTTTCGCCATGTTCTCGGCGTTGTCGGCGGGGTAGGCGCGGACGTCGTTGGCGTTGATGGCGACGATCGCCAGGTCGGCCGGGTCGAAGTCGCGGCGCAGCGCCGCCAGCTCACCGCGCACGTGCTTCACGAACGGGCAGTGGTTGCAGATGAACATGACCAGAAGGAGCCGCTGCCCGGCGAACGATGCGAGCTCGAACACCCGGCCGTCATAGTCGGGCAGGCGAAAGTCCGGGGCGGGGGTGCCAAGGGGCAGCATCGTCGACGGTGTGTTGGCCATGGTGGTCTTCTTGGGCAGGAGGAAAGAGGGAGTCTTGGCGTCACTTTAGTACAAAGTCGCGGCCCACCGCGGCCTCCGCCGGGAGCAATCGACGACCGCGCCGGCCGGCTAGCGGAAGGCGCTGCGTAAGATGCGCACTGTGGAGTCGCCGCTGCTGGCCACGACCACGTCCGGCCGACCGTCGTGATCGAGATCGCCGAGCGCCAGCCCGCGCACCGCCGCGCCGACCGGATGGAACCGCGGCGCTTGCAGCCCGCCGTCCGCCCACCGGAGCAGGCTGAGGCCGGGCGGCGAGCCGTGCGCGACCAAGAGGTCATCGTGGCCGTCGCCGTCGAAGTCGGCG
>DAOMZC010001136.1:0-2421 GCA_035437965.1 Pseudomonadota bacterium | reverse complement strand
TCCGGGCACCCTCGAGCTCTACGCCACCGACAACGGTCGCGACCTGCTCGGCGAGCGAGATGTCCACCCAGCGCTCCTCGGGGCCGACCTCGGGCGGCGGGGCGATCGGGATGAAGCGGCGCAGGACCGCGGCGTCGAGCTCCACCGCAGCGGCGGCCTGGGCCTCGGGGTAGGCCTTGAGGCTGGCGCGCGCCTCCTCGGTCAGCTGGACGAGCATCCGTCCGGGAGCAGCCGGGGCGTCCGAGACGAGGACGACGCTGTAGCGCGGCAGCATGCCCAGCGGGGTCGCGGCGGCGGCCGGACCGGCCGGCGGATACAGCGGCGCCAGCGAGTCGCCGGCGGTGGGCACCACCCACGCCGGCCGCGCCCCGGGGGGCAGCGACTCCAGGGCGAGCGGCGCCATCGTCGACGGGGTCGCCAGCTCGACGTCCTTGCCGGCGAGCCACGTGCGCCCGATCAGCTGCGCCTGGCCGTTGACCTCGCGCACCATGGTGACGCCGTCTCCCTTATGCAGCTTGTCGCGCAGGTAGCTGCCGGGGGCGCCGAAGAGGCCGACCTGCTTGGCGGTGACGACGCCGTAGCGGTAGCGCTGCCACCCGAGCGCCGACTCCTGCGCCGGCGGTGTCGAGGCGTAGCCGGCCTGCAGCTGGACCTCCTGCCGGCAGACGTAGCCGGTGGGCACCGCGGCGAGCCACTCCCGGCAGTCGCCCTGCCGCGCCGGCAGGGGGGTCGGCATGACCTGGATCGCGGTGACGCCGCGCGCCTCGCCGAGCGCCGCGGCCCGGCGGCTCTGCGATATGCGGACCTTGACGGCCAGCTGGGGCTTGCGCGGCAGCGCCCACAGCACGACTTGATCCCCTAGCGGGGCTGGCTCCAGCGTCGCCAGGGCGGCGAGCGCCTCGGCGTCGCCGGACCCGGGTGTGGTCGGCGTCGCGCCGCGGACCCCCTCTTGGCTCTTGGCCCGCCGGTGGGCCCGCGGCCGCTGGCTGGCCAGGCTGGTGGTGCCGTGCAGCAGCTGCGCGCTGACTACCGCCGCCCCCAGCGCCCCCCATAGCGCAGCGTACGAGTTTGCAATCATACGGCCCGCTGATTATAGCAGGCCGCACCGTCGGTAGCGCGCTTCGGGAAAAGCGGTTTCGCGACGCGTGGTTACGGCGCCGGCGGGCGCCGGAGAGGCGCGGCGGACTACTGGGCGGGGGCGGCTACTTGCTGATCATCGGGGTGGACGACCAGGACCGGGCAGGGAGCGGCGCGCACCACCTTCTCGGCGACCGAGCCGAGGAGCAGGTGGCGGATGCCGGGCCGGCTGCGGCTGCCGATCACGATCAGCTCGGCGCCCGAGCGACGAGCCAAAAGGACGATCGCGTCGGCCGGCCGCCCTTCGAGCATCTCGATCGAGATCGCCACGCCGTGGTCGCGCTTGCGGGCGGCCAGATCCGCCAGCTCGGCGCGGGCGGCGACCGCCATCTCCATCGCCTTCTCGATGAAGGCGGCGGCGGCGGTGCGCATGCCCGGGCTCACCAGCCCCGCCACTTCGTAGTCCGGCTGCGGGGCGCAGTGGCACAGGATGAGGCTGGCGGACAGCTTCTGCGCCAGGCTCAGGGCATAGTCCAGCGCCTTCTCCGACGCCGGTGAGAAATCGGTCGAGACCAGGATGCGGCGCGGCGGCTGGCCGCCCGCCCCAGAGGAACCGGAACCCGAAGCAGGACCCGAAGCAGCGTTCTCGCTCATAAAAAAGGTATATCGCACCGCGCCGAGCGCGTCGAGATCAACGACGACGTGGGCCGCACCAGCCGCAGCCGGCTGTATATAGAGCGGGGAGCGGGGAGCGGGCGGTCAGGGGAAGGCGCGGGGTCCGGCCGGCTCGGCGCTCGGGGCGGGGCTTGTAGGCGGTCGACGGCGGGCGCGCAGGGCGGTGAGCAGACCTACGCAGCCGCCGAGCAGCGCGACGCAGAGGCCGAGGAGCAGCGGCAGCAGCCACGTAGGACCGTGTGCCGTGGCTACTGTTGACGGGTCCGGGGCGCCGGGTGACGCCGCGGCGAGAGCGGGTGTGCTCACCACCGCAACGTCGGCGGCGTCCAGCCCGGGCACCGCCCGCGCCACCAGCAGCGCGACATCGGCCGCGGCGAGGGGCAGCGGGGCCCGCAGGCGCAAGAGCACCGAGGCGGTCGGGCGCAGCTGCCCCAGGGGGTGCAGCGGCTCGGGCTCGGGCAGGGCGAGGTGGACCCGGGCCTCCTGAACCGCCGGCAGGCTCTCCAGCGTCTCGCCCAGGCGCGCCTGCAGCGCCGTCACCGCCTCGGCCCTCCCATCGCTGGTCGGTCCGAGCAGGGAGCTCGCTGCGGCCGCCGGCGGGCTCACCGTCCGCGGCAGCCCGTGCTCGGCGAGCAGTCGCAGGGCGCGGGGCCCATCCGCCGACGTCAC
>DAOMZC010001135.1:1275-2422 GCA_035437965.1 Pseudomonadota bacterium | reverse complement strand
GGATCAGACCGAGACCATGCTGATGCGCTGGCTGGCAGGGGCCGGGCTCCGGGGTCTGTGCGGGATGGAGGCCCGCCGGGAGCTGCCGATTCCGGGGCGGCCTGACACGGTGACGCTGCTGCGGCCGCTGCTGACGACGCCGCGCACCGCGATCGAGGCGCTGCTCGGCCGGGCGGCGGAGCTCGTCGCCCCGCTGCCGGTGCAGGATCCGTCCAACCTCGACCGCCACTACCAGCGCTCGCGGCTACGCTACGATCTGCTGCCGCTTCTGCGCCGCGAGCAGCCGCAGCTCGACGCCCGCCTCGCGCGCCTCGCGGTCCAGCTGCGCGACGATGCCGACTATCTCGAGCAGCAGGCTGCGGCGGCCTACGCAGCGCTGGCCGGCCCCGCCCGCGCCGCGGCCGAACCGGTGACGCTGCCGGTGGCCGCGACTGCTGCGCTGCCGCCGGCGCTGTTCGCCCGGGTGATGATGCACGCGAGCGGGGGCGGGCTCGAGCAGATCCACATCGCGGCGCTGGCCGGTCTGTGCGCGCAGGGACACGGCTCGCGCTCCCTGGATTTACCTGGAGGGCGGCGAGCCGAGCGCCGCTATGCGCAGCTGCGCTTTTTTACCCCCGCTACTCTCGGGAGTCCGCCGGCCGCGCCCGCGGAGCACACGCTGCCGTCGTGCGGCGACTACGTCCTTCCCCAGGGCGTCCTCTCTCTCTCCTGGGAAACCCTGAGTTTCCCATCAGACCCTGAAATCACCAGCGCCCCGGTCGCCACCCCCGCTGCCGGCCGCGCTGCCCTGGGCACGGGCGATGAAGCCAGGCTGACGCTGCCGGAGGGCGCCTTCCCGCTCACCCTGCGCGGCCCGCGCCCGGGGGACCGCATCCGCCTGGCCGGTCGCGGCGGGCAGCGCAAGCTCAGCGATCTGCTGATCGACCTGAAGGTGCCGCGCGCCGAGCGACCCGGGGTCCTGCTGCTGTGCTCGGGCGACCAGATCCTGTGGGTCATCGGCCACCGCCTGGCCGCGCCGTCCGCGAGTACCCAAGCGCCGCCGCTCGGCCCTCCCCGCATCCTGCGTGCCCGCTTTCTCCCGAACCGATAACCGCTGTCACCGCGGTCGCGCTACCAGCGCTTCACCGCTTGTCCAAGCCAGCGCGGC
>DAOMZC010001135.1:0-1175 GCA_035437965.1 Pseudomonadota bacterium | reverse complement strand
AACCCAGCGCGGCAACCCAGCGCGGCAACCCAGCGCGGCAACCCAGCGCGGCAACCCAGCGCGGCAACAGTGAAAAGATTTCGCCGCGTCATGAACCGATTCGGCAGCCTGCGCGCGCGAGGCTGGCGGCGGGTTGACGGTCCGTCGCCGTGTGCAATAATGGCAACGCCCCACTCGCCCTCATAAACTCTTGCGTTATAGTACGTCGGTCCAAGCGGCATAGAGATTCTGGTAACGGCAGGCATCGCCAGGAATTAGCAGGAATCGGGCGTGAGGCGGGTAGGGCTGGGCAGGCGGCGGCGGAGCGGCGTCGGGGCAGTTACTTTTACCCAACGAGGTATGTGTTGCGGCAGTCGCACAAAACGATTTTGATGTTGATGATGATGGCCCTGGCCCTGACGGTGGCTTACGAGCTCACCCTCGGCAACCGCGGGCGCGACGACACCAAGCCGAGCTTCAGCGGCTTCATGCAGGAGGTCGAGAAGAACGCTGCTCATATAAAGAGCGTCAAGATCGACGGCCAGGACTACCTGGTCACCTACAACGAGCCGCCGCCCAAGGACAAGGTCAAGCTGGTCGGCCCGACGGAGCTGGCGCAGGGGCAGGTGCTCGCGGCGCTGGACAAGGCGCACATCCGCTACGAGCTGGAGAAGCGCGAGGATAGCGGCTGGCTGACGCTGCTCCTCGGCAGCTTCCTGCCCATGGCGGTGATCGTCTTTCTGTTCTTCCTCATCATGAAGCAGATCCAGGCCGGCGGCGGCAAGGCGATGAGCTTCGGCAAGGCCAAGGCTAAGCTGCTCACCGACAACCAGAACAAGGTCACCTTCGCCGATGTCTCCGGCGTCGAGGAGGCCAAGGACGAGGTCGAGGAGATCATCGCCTTCCTCAAGGAGCCCAAGAAGTTCGAGCGGCTCGGCGGGCGCATCCCCAAGGGCGTGCTCATGATGGGACCGCCGGGCACCGGCAAGACGCTGCTCGCCCGCGCGATCGCCGGCGAGGCCGGGGTGCCGTTCTTCAGCATCTCGGGCAGCGACTTCGTCGAGATGTTCGTCGGCGTCGGCGCCAGCCGGGTGCGCGACCTGTTCGAGCAGGGCAAGCGCCACGCCCCGTGCATCATCTTCATCGACGAGATCGACGCCGTCGGCCGCCACCGCGGCGCCGGGCTCGGCGGCGGC
>DAOMZC010001134.1:0-2424 GCA_035437965.1 Pseudomonadota bacterium | reverse complement strand
GGTCGGGTAACGGCCTCAAGGGACTGCTGCGCCGCGCCGGCTGTCCGCCGCTGGCCCGCGGCTGGCACTCGCTGCGCCACACCTTCGCCTCAATGTTCATCCGCGCCGGCGGCAACCTGGTCGCGCTGCAGAAGATCCTCGGCCACGCCGACATCAAGATGACCCTGGCCTACGCCCACCTCGCCCCGGACTTCCTGGCCAAGGACATGGAGCGCATCCGCTACCGCCAGGACTGATACAGACAGCTAGCGGTGGCGCCCGGAGGCGGCGGCCCGGCCCGTCGGGCGGTCCACGTTCTGCGGGAACTGCCCGAGCACGTTGCCGGCCGGGCTGTAGCGGCAGACGATGAAGTAGGACTTGTCCCGGCTCTTGGCGGCGCCGCAGCCAAGGCTGGTGGAACCTTTCCAGACCACCTGGGTGAAGTGGCCGGTGGCGCCGCTGAAGCCGGGGCGCTTGTAGTTGTACTTCTTGATCTCGTTGTACCAGTGGCTGACCGCCTGCTCGGCCAGCTGGGCGGCGTCGATGGCCTCGCTGGAGAAGAAGAAGTGCAGGTTCTCGCCGTCGGAGCCGCCGCTGTGCTCGAACTTGCCGGTGGACGCCAGGCGGCGCGCCCAGCTGAGCGCGCCGCTTTCGAGCTTGCTACTGTACTCCAGCTTGGGCGCCTGGTGGCGCGCCCGGTAGTCGTTGTGCTGCGCCAGCACCGCCGACCTGAAGGCCGACATATCAATGGCCTCATCGGCGCGCGCGGCGCTGCTCGTGGCCAAAAACCCCAGCGCGAACGCGCAGCTGAACATCCCCCGACGACAGTTCATGCAAGTCTCTCCCCTCACAGCGGCCGGCGCCTGCGCGGCGGTCCACCTTGAGCCTAGCAGACCTCGGCCGGCCGCGCTGCGCCCGCAGGCGGCGGGACGGTGCGGCGGCGGAAAAATACGGTCGCCCGGGCGATCGCGGGCGCTTAGACTGAGGGCGAATGTCCCTCGTCAGCGTAGAAAATCTCGCGATCGCGTTTGGCAAGAAGGTCGTCCTTGACGGTGAAAGCTTCGCCGTGCAGCCCGGCGACAAGATCGGCCTCGTCGGCCCCAACGGCACCGGCAAGTCCACCCTGCTGCGCATCCTCGCCGGCGAGCGCGAGGCGGACGCGGGGCAGGTCTTTTACGCCCGCGGCGTGCGCGCCGGCTACCTGCCGCAGGACATCCTCGAGCTGCCGCCGGGCACCCTCGTCGAGTCGGTGCGCGCCGCGGTGCCGGGCAGCGAGGAGCTCGGCCGCCGCCTCGCCGAGGTCGAGGAGGACCTGGCAGCGGCCGACGACGACGAGACCCGCAGCGAGCTCGGTCACCGCCTGGCCGAGCTGCACGCCGAGCTGCGCGACTTCGAGGAGCGCTACGGCCGCCACCGCGCCGAGAGCATCCTCTTGGGCCTGGGCTTCGCCGAGCGCGAGTTCGACCGCGACGTCGCCACCCTGTCGGGCGGCTGGAAGATGCGGGCGGCGCTGGCCGGCCTGCTCCTGCTCGAGCCCGAGCTCCTGCTGCTCGATGAGCCGACCAACCACCTGGATATCCCGTCGCTGCAGTGGTTTGATCAGTTCCTCCGCCGCTCGACCAAGGCGGTGATGCTGGTCAGCCACGATCGCGACTTCCTCAACCGCCAGATCGCCCGCGTCCTGTCGTTCGAGCCCGAGGGCCTGCGCAGCTACGCCGGCAACTACGACGCCTATCGCGTGCAGCGCGCCGAGGAGGAGCTCAACCTGGAGGTGCGCGCCCGGCGCCAGGCGGCCGAGCGCGCCGAGACCGAGCGGTTCATCGAGCGCTTCCGCTACAAAGCCTCCAAGGCGCGCCAGGTGCAGAGCCGGATCAAGCAGCTGGAGAAGCGCGAGGACATCAAGCTGCGCGAGCACCACGCCACCGTCCGCTTCCGCTTCCCGGAGGTGGCGCGCTCGGGCCGCGAGGCGGTGCGGCTCGACGGGGTAAGCAAGCGCTTCGGCGACAAGCAGATCTACAGCTCGGTGACCCGCGCCGTCGAGCGCGGCGAGCGGGTGGCGATCATCGGCGTCAACGGCGCCGGCAAGACCACCCTGCTCAAGCTGATCGCCGGCGAGCTGCCGCTCGATGCCGGCACCATCACGCTGGGCCACAACGTGCAGATGGCCTACTACGCCCAGCACCATACCGAGAAGCTCGATCGCGATAAGACGATCCTGCAGGAGATCGGGGCGCTGGTGCCGAGCGAGCCGCAGTCCTTCGTGCGCGGCGTCCTCGGCTCGTTCCTGTTTCAGGGCGATGATGTGGACAAGAAGATCGCGGTTCTGTCGGGCGGTGAGCGGGCGCGCGTCGCGCTGGCGCGGCTCCTGGTGCTGCCCTCGAACCTCATCCTGATGGACGAGCCGACAAACCACCTCGACCTCGACTCCGCCGAGCGGCTCGCCGA
>DAOMZC010001133.1:0-2425 GCA_035437965.1 Pseudomonadota bacterium | reverse complement strand
GAATTCTGCGAGTTCTTGGCAAGCTGCGCCTTGAGCTCGACGATCTCGGCGCGGGCTGCGGCCAGCTCGGCGCGAGCCGCTGCCAGCTCGGCGCGCGTAACGGCGAGCTCGGCCTGCAGCGAGGCCACCAGCGCAAGCAGTTGCTGATATGTCGGCTCGGTAGAGATCTTATGAGTAAGGTCCGACTGGAACGGATGTCAAGCGGGCCCGTGAACGATTACAATTATCGCTAATATGATAGGCCACCTCACTCAGGAAGCGCCGCCGTGAAACCCGATCCCTATGCCTCGATTCCGCTCGCCCGAGGGGCCAACTTGTTTGGTCATGCCCACCGGCTCAAAGGCGATCGGCTCAACTTCATGCGCGAGCTCGGCGAGGTTGGGCCGCTCGTGCAGACGCGCTTTTTCAACCGCGCCGTGCTCTTTGTCGGCTCGCCGGAGGTAGCGCATGAGCTCCTGGTCGAGAAGGCGGCGTCGTTTGAGAAATCGCCGGGCATCCGGCTGCTCCTTCACGATCTGGCCGGCGAGGGTCTATTCACCAGCGAAGGCGAACTGTGGAAGCGGCAGCGGCGGCTCATGTCACCGCTGTTTCACCCGAGCCAGCTCGCGACCTACACCGGCACGATGAACACCGAGGCGCGCCGCGCCCTTGAGCGCTTCGCCAACGGATCGCACGTCGATCTGCTGCGCGAGTCCACGCGCATCACCATGAGCGTGGTCGGCGCGACGCTGTTCGGCGCCGACACCTTCAACGAAGCCGAGGAGATCGGCGAGGCCCTGACTACGCTCCTGGCCTGGATCGACTCCCAGAGCGCCTCGCCGATGATGACGCTGCAGGTGGTCTTCATCGAAGCGGTCGAGCAGCTGCGCGCCCGCACCCACGGCCGGCTGGCCGACCTCTTCGCGGCGGCCGAGCGCCGCCTGCGCGAGCCCTTCATGCTGCTCGGCCGCCACACCCCAGAGCGACAGCGGGCGCTGCGCACCCTGGACGACCGCATCCACACCATGATCCGGCAGCGCCGCGAGCATGTGACCACGCGCAAGGATCTGCTGACCCGGCTCCTATTGGCGCGCGATGGAGAGGGCGGCGGCACCTCCCAGGGAATGACCGACCAGCAGCTGCGCGATGAGGTCAACACCCTCTTTGTCGCCGGACACGAGACCACCGCCACCGCGCTCGCCTGGTGCTTCTACCTTTTGGCGCGCAGCCCGGAGGCGCGCGCCCGCGTCCAGGCCGAAGCCGACGCCTTCGGCCCCGAGGGTCCGTCGCAGCCCGAGCCGCAGCGCCTGGAGTACACCACGCGCGTCTTCAAGGAAGCGCTGCGCCTTTATCCGCCCGTGATCATCTTGGCGCGCCGCGCGCTGGAGCCGGTGACGCTTGGGGGCTTCGAGCTGCCCGCGCACACCCTGGTCATGGTGAGTCCCTACACCATCCACTTCCACCCTGCCGCCTGGCCCGATCCCGACCGTTTCGACCCCGACCGCTTCCTACCGGCGCAGGAGGCGACGCGGCCCAAGTCCGCCTGGCTGCCGTTTGGCCTGGGACCGCGCGTGTGCATCGGCAACCACTTCGCGCTCCTCGAAGGGCCGATCGTACTTGCGACCCTGATGCGGCGGGCGCGCTTCGACATCGATGCCAGCCGGCGCATCGAGCCCGACCTGTTTGCCACCCTGCGCCCCAAAGGAGGCGTCCCGGCGACGGTCCACCTCCGCGACGGCTGAAGACGCGCGCGCCCGTTCCTTCACGGCGGGCGGGAAGACAACCGTAACTCGAGCTCGCGTCCTGGCATCCTATTGCCATGTCCGATGCAACGCTTTCCCCGACGATCCGCGCGGCCACTAAAGAGGACCTCGATTCCCTGGTGGAGCTTGTGGCGCAGTATTACCTGTACGACGGCATCTCCTTCGACCGAGCGGCCATCGAGCGCGGCCTCCGCGAGCTCCTCGCCCAGCCGGCCCTCGGCGGCGTCTGGCTAATCTATACTGGCGGCGCCGGCCCCGTGCAGAGCGAGCCGGCCGGCTACTTCGTGATGACCTACGGATTCGATCTGGAGTTCGGCGGCCGCCAGGCCACCATCACCGAGCTGTTTCTGACGGAGCCCCATCGCCGCAGCGGACTCGGCTCGGCCGCGCTGCGCTACGCCGAGCAGCTGCTTCGCTCGCAGGGAATCGGCGCGCTGGAGCTGCAAGCCGAGCGCCATAACCAGGCTGCCCTCGCCTTCTATAAACGCCAGGGCTTCGAAGCGCATGATCGGATTCCACTCAGCAAGCGACTGAGCGGCGTCTGAATCGATCCGCTCTCAAGACCCTATTTTACAACCACTTCGAACCGCCGCGGATCGCTTGAGTCTCATTTGTTCTCGGTAGGAAGATTATGGGGCTAAATGGAACGCCTCGGGCTGACCCCGGCCGCGCTGCGCCAGCGC
>DAOMZC010001132.1:0-2426 GCA_035437965.1 Pseudomonadota bacterium | reverse complement strand
GTCTGCTCCACATATCCGCCGGCGCCGTTGAGGAACCGGGCAAGGTCCGCGATCAGCGGCAGCGAGTCGGAGCTCGGGGTGAGCAGGCAGTTGAGTTGCGAAGCAAGCCCGGTGCGCTCCGCGGGGAGTAGCGGGCCGCTCGTGTCGGCCGAGGGTGGCATCGGGTGGCCAGGGACATCGGCCCAGCGGAGCTTGAGCTCGGAGACGCCGATCAGCCGGATCAGCGTGGCCCGGCTGGGCGGATGCCGAGCCGTCTCAGTAAACTTCACCGTCGCGTCGGAGAGCTTCGCCCGTCGAGCCAGCTGCACTCGGCTCAACCCGGCGGCGTTGCGCTTGTCCCGCAGCAGCCGGCCAAACTGCGCCCACTGCGAAGGAGACGCCGGGGGGTTGAGCACAGGGGTCCTGGGAGATGAGCCACCGGACGCCAAAAATTGCGCCAGTTCTTCGAGGCGGTCCAGGTGCTCGGCCCAGGTCGGTTGCAGCGCCACCGGCGCCTCGGTTGCGAGCGGTCGCAGCTCGGTGAGAAGGGCTCGCGTTTGCAGGTGCACGGCCTGTAGCGGCTCGGCTGAGGGGCTCATGCTCTCGACTTCCTCTTGCCGACGCGAGGCGGGGGTGCGACCGGCAGCGCCCAGTAGCGCTTGAGCTCCTCCAGTCGCGCGGGCTCCTCGCCCAGCAAGGCCAGCAGGCTTACCAACGGCCCGCTGGGAACACCATGGCCCGCCAGCAGTCGGGACAGATAACCTTGGGAAAGGTCGAGAGCCACCTCGAGCTTGCGTTGGGAGAGTCGCCGGCGCAGCTTCGTGATTTCCGCGGCGGCGCGCTGAATCAGCTCGGCGCGATAGGTCGCCTCCAGCGCGACGGCCAGCTCGGGCATCGCCTCGGAGGACAGGAGCATGTGCTTACAGCGTCGGCAGGTTGGCACGGGCAGCTCGGCCGGCAGCGTCAGCGCCGCATTGCGGTAGCGACAAACTCGGCCCGGCTGCGCCACGGGCCACACGGCGTGGCGACCGCAGCAGGGGCACTGGCCCGCCTGGCTGCTGGTTCTCCTGCGGGGAGCTGTTGCACGCGCAGGCCCATCTTCGGGCAGCGGCCTGCCTCCTGATTCGTGGGCACTCATGGGCTCACGGGCCGACTTGGCCGCGCGGCTATCGTGGGCCCGGCAATCTGGCTCTGCGTCGTGGGCGGCGTCAAGCCCATGGACAGCCAGCATCGGGCGCCGGAGTCCTCGTGGGCTGGTGTCCCCAGATCGGGGTCGGCCAAGATGGCGCAGCCTCCGCCCCGCATCTTGGCCTGACGGCACGCCGCCTCGGCAGCCGCGCGCAGCTCGGCGCGGGCGGGGACAAACTCGGTCACCGCTGTATAAGCCAGGCCCAGCGAGGCACTGACGCCGCGCTCGGCCAAGCGCTGCAGCAGCGACTCGGCGCAGCGGCGCAGGTCGCCAAGGGGCCCGTGGAGAAGGACGATGAACTCGTCCCCCGCTTGGTAGCTGCGAAACACTTCGTCTACCCCGCGGCGGACCGCCTGTTTCAGCGCATCGGCCGCGATGCAGATGTACTGGTCGCCGGCCTCATGACCGCGCGTGTCGTTGGTGAGCTTGAGGTGATCCAAGTCCAGATAAACCACCCCCAGCGGGCGGCCCGAGCGCAGGGCGGCGGGCCAGCGCTCGGTCTGCAGCCAGTCGCCCGAGCCCAAGCCGGTGAGCGAGTCGCACTTGCTGAGGCGCTCGATGCGGCGCAGGCGACAAGAGAGCGAGTAAGCCCACCAGAGCGCATAGAAGCAGGCAACGGCAACGGCGGCGACAGCCAGGTCGGATCCGGACATGAGGCGCTCCTTGCAAGCGGAGGCTTGCGCGGCTCTGGAGGAGAGCCCGGGATAGGCTTTCGCCGTTCCCGTTCCTGTCGGCGCTCTCCGTCTGGGCATACAGCCCGGCCGACGGCCGGGACGATCGGGAAAACTGGTTGCCTCCTCTGAGAGGAGCTCGGGTTAGAGGGGGCTCGCGGGCCTGTCGGCTTCAGCGCCGACATGGCTCTTGGCTTGAGCGATCTCGGCGGCGGTCCACCTTCTGGCCACATGCGCCTCAAACTGCTGGCAACACTCGGAGACCATCGCTTGGTAGTCGGCAATCGCTTCCTGGTAGGCCGTGAGTTTCAGGCTCTCAGCCGCGGTCTCCGAGGCACTACGCCGAGCAGAGACCGCGGCGCGGCCCTGAGCAAGCTCAGCCCGCAGAACGCCGATCCGCAGCTCGAACCGAGCCACGGTGCGATCGATCAGGCGGGCCGTGTCGAGGAGAAACGGATGCACCTCGGGGAGGTGGCTGGCCCAAGCCGCGACCGACATGTTCAGGCCTTCCGGCGCAGCGAGAGGAGGTCAACCGCTAAGGATGGGGCTGCCGCTTTACGGCCGATGGACGTTGGAGACAGCAAGGT
>DAOMZC010001131.1:0-2428 GCA_035437965.1 Pseudomonadota bacterium | reverse complement strand
GCACCGAGCCCGGCTTCATGCCGCTTACGACCTTGTCGTCGAGCAGCTTGGGCGCGACCACGCCGCCGATGAGCGCGGTGGTGATCACCACATCGACGGTGGCGCAGTGCTCGGCCAGGAGCTGCGCCTGGCGCGCCTTGTCCTCGGCGGACAGCTCGCGCGCGTAGCCGCCGCCGGCCGCCCCGGACTGACCGAGCTCGATGCCGACGTACTTGGCGCCGACCGACTCGATCTGCTCCTTGACCTCCGGCCGGACGTCGGTGGCGGTGACGCTGGCGCCCAGGCGCCGGGCGGTGGCGATGGCCTGCAGCCCGGCGACGCCGGCGCCGATCACGAACACCTTGGCGGCGAGCGTGGTGCCGGCCGCGGTCATGAACATGGGATAGTAGCGGGGCAGCTCGAGCGCGCCGAGCAGCGCCCCCTTGTAGCCGGTGATATTGCCCTGGCTGGACAAAGTATCCATCGTCTGCGCGCGCGTGGTGCGCGGGATGCAGTCGGTGGAGAAGGCGGTGATGCGGCGCGCTGCCAGGGCCTGCATGACCTCGAGGTTGCGGGTCGGAAACAGGCTCCCGAGCAGCAGCGCGCCGTCGCGGAGGAGCGCCACGTCCGCGAGCTCGGGCGAGTTGACCGTGCAGACCAGCTCGGCGGCGCCCAGGAGGCGGGCCCGGTCGCTCTCGATGGTGACCCCGAGCTTCGCGTAGGCCGCATCGGGAAACAGCGCCGCCGCGCCGGCGCCCGCTTCAATGGCGACCTCGACTCCGGCGGCGAGAAGCCGCTTGCACGACTCGGGAACCAGCGCCACCCGCTGCTCGCCGCGGCGCCTCTCGATGGGAACGGCGATCTTCATAGGCTCTCTCGACTCCGTGGGATCTTCAAGGACGTGCACGCAGGCGGGCACGAAAAAGGTATGGACGCGGCACTTAATAAACAGCCGCGCATTAACTAGCCGGGAGGTGACCGGGGAGTCCACAGAAATAGATGCCAAAAGGCCTTGCAGGTTACTTTTTTCGTATAACCCCGCGTAGCCGCAGCCGGATCGGGCAGTTTTTAATTTCTACATCCGACCATCTGAAGGCCCGTCAGTCGGCCATCCTCACCGCCAGCGGGTTCATGCTCGGGGCCAGGGACCCGCAGAGCGATCGGTGGGGCTCGGTGGTGCAGACGACCTAGGAAGTGGCGCTGGGGGAGGGCTCGCTGAAGCCGATCGGAGCCGCGGCGCCAGCCGGCACGCGCTTGCTCCAGATGAAGTAGTAGGGGGAGGGAGTGAAGATCGGGAGCCGGCTCGCCGCCCGATACAGGTCGTTGTCCTTGACGATCCGCTCGACCCGCGGGTTGGTGAGCAGGCGCTCGACCGGGGACAGCACGCGGTGGAAGAACGCGCGCTGCAGTTCGCTTGCTGGCGGCGGTGGCGCGTCGGTCAGCGGCTGGCGAGACTCGCGCTCGCTGAAGGTCTCGATCACGCGCAGGCCGCCTTCCTCGATCATGGGAACGAACTGATCGCGCCGGGTCGCATGGCCATTTTCCTGAAAGATAATCGAGCCGTCCTCGGCCAGGAAGTGGCGCACGTCGCGATAGAACTTGCGATGGACGATGAATGCCGGATCGATGAGGCGGAGGTTGTCGCGGTATTCCTGCGTGCTGCCCGGCCAGTGCGGGGGGTTACTCACCACCAGATCCCAGCGCTCGCCTTGCGGAATGTCGTCCAGACAGTCCGACTGATAGACCGATACGCAGTGCTCGAGCCCGTTGTCGCGGACAGTCTGACGGCAGCACTCCACCGCCGCCGGGTTTACATCCGCCAGAGTCAGGCGATCACACAGCCCGCGGGCGAGCAGCGCGAAGCCGATGAAGCCGGGCCCGGCGCAGTACTCGAATACGTGACCTGCGTGACCGAGCTTGCGCGCGACCACGTCCAGGTACTGCAGCCCGAAGGTCATGCCGCCGCCGTCGAGCTCGGGCAGGTAGTTTACGACGAGGTCGCCGAACTTGACCTTGTAGTACTTCTTTTTGGGAGCGGTGTTTATCTGCAGGCCGCCGCCGCCGCCGCCGCGGACCCGGCCGCTGTCAAAGGGGGGCGCGATGACCTTCGGCTCGCCTGCCCGGGTCTGCACCTGCCGCTTCTCTACGACGAAGCCGTCCAGCACCAGCAGATCGATTCCGGTGTTCAGGAAGCAGCGGATCGCATCGGCGGGGGTGTTGACGATCGGCTCGCCCTTTACGTTGAAACTGGTGTTGAGGACCATCGGCACTCCGGTCAGCCGATGGAAGGCGGTCAGCAGGGCGTGAAACGGAGCATTGTCGGCGGCCGTCACGGTCTGGACGCGAGCGCTCCCATCGACATGGGTGACTGCCGGAATCGCGGTCTGCTTGTCCGCGTGCACCGGGACGACGAACAGCATGTGCGGGCTCTCTCCATCGAGGCCGCTCA
>DAOMZC010001130.1:0-2429 GCA_035437965.1 Pseudomonadota bacterium | reverse complement strand
GGTCTGGCCGGACTCCACGCGCACCATCTGGCGTACCGGCTGCCGGCCGGGCTTTTGCAGCTCCAGCGCGTACTCGCCCGTCCACGCGGCAAGCGCCAGCGGGGTCTGACCGAGCAGCCGGTCGCCGACGCGGACCTCGGCGCCCGCGGGCTCGGAGCTCACCGCGAAGGTGCCGCGCGGTCGGCCGAGCCCGGCGGCCAGCGTCTGGCTGGTCACCTCCTGCAGCGCGGCGATGGCCGGCTGCTCCTGGCACGGCGAGCAGCTCCGCGTCCGCGCGCTGGCCGCCGCGAAGACGTCGGCGTGCACGAGCTCCAGGGCGAACTCCCAGCGCAGCGGCGGACTGTCCGGAGTCCCAACTGGCCTGTCCCCAGCGGCCGGCGGCCCCTCTGCCGGCGGCGGGGGGGCGGTCTGCTGCACGCTCACCCGCAGCGCGTGCTCGAGCTTGGCCAAGTGGAGCATACGCGGCAGGCAGTCCGGCTGCGCGAGGCACCGCTTCAGCTCGGCCAGCGCCTTCTGGAACGGCAGCTCCTTGAGGTCAGGGGCGAGCGGAATCAGCGCCTCGGGCTTGAGCACGGTGAGCTGCTGCCCGTGCGCCGCCCGCTCGACCGCGTCGAGGAGCTGCTCGAACACCATCGGCGACGACGGCTCGGCCGCCAGCACGACGAGCAGGGAGGGCAGGGTGGCGAGGAACACCGCTCCGGTGGCGCGCGTGCACTGGATGTCGACCATCCGCCCGGCGGCCACCTCGGGCGGCGCATCGAGCAGCTTGCCCGGATACTTGATGGCCACCGTGTGCGCCCCCGGCGCGGCAAGCAGCGGCTGCACGAGCGGCAGCCTCCCGAGCAGCCGTCCGTCGAGGAGCACGAACCCGCCCGGATCCCCCTGCACGCGCACCTTGCCGCTCGGCGGGCGCAGCTGCGACAGCACCCGCTGCGCCTCGGCCGTCTTTTCGGGATCGGGAGTCGCCGTGGGATCGTTCAGGTAACGCCGCATCAGATCCTGGGCAGTCAGCAGCTGCTGCTGCGCCAGGGCCAGCCGCCCGAGCAGGAACAGCAGCTCCGCGTGCGGCGCCTGCAGGTATGCGGCGGTCAGCGCCTGCTCGGCAGCGGCGAGCTCGCCCGCCCGCAGCGCCGCCTCACCCCGCTGGACGAGCGCTGCATGACCCGGCGCCGGCGGCCTGGCCAGGGCTTCGCCGCTGTCCAGCGCGCCGAGCAGCCAGAAAAAGATTCCCAGCCCGGCCCGCCACGGACTCCCTACTTGCATGCCCCAACCTGGATCTCGGTCCCGGCGCGCGCCTGAATCTGCTCCAGCTTGCCGCCCACCTTGATGGTGCGCGGTCCCGGCGCGACCCAGACCGTGTCCTCGACGCAGCGCGCGCGCACCTGCTGCCGCAGCACCACCTTGCCGACGCGCGGCAGCAGGCGGGCCATGGCCTCGGCGACGCGGGCGCGCAGCTCGGCCTTTCCTTTGACCTTGTGGAGCAGCGCGGTGACCCGCTGGTACTCGTTCATCGCTTCGGGCAGCTCGAGCTGCAGCTCGCGGACCTGGCCGAGTCTGTAGATCATCTCTACCGAGACGATCGCGCACGGCACCGCGTTCTTGCGATCCTGGGCGCACAGGGAAATCGCCTGATCGAGCTGCCGCTGCGCCTTGCGGTAGTCGCGGCGGCTGAACGACTCCTCGGCCGCTTTGGCCAGCCGCTCGACGCGTGAGGTGGCCAGCTGCAGGGTCAGGCTCTGCTGGGTGAGGGCGATGAAATCGAGCTGACTGCTCAGGGAGCTCAGGTGGTGCGGACCGACGGCGAGCCGGATCGGCTGGGGACCGGTGAGCTGCCAGCCGCGGTGGTCGAGCTGATACAGGATGCCCGGCTCGGCATCGAGAAGCAGCGTCGCGCCGGCCTCGGGGGCGTCCATGCCGGACTCGGCGTCGGTGGTGCCGTCGTCGGTCGCCGGCGGGGCGGTGGGCGGTGCCGGGGCCCGCGCGGGCTTGGGCGCTGACTCCTCGGGGAGCTCGCTGTCCGGCTCGGACTCGGGCGCGGGGGCGGTGCGCGCGAGCAGCGACTGCGCCCGCGCCCGCACCGCCGCGTCGCGATCGGTCAGGAGCAGGCGCCAGATCGGCCTTCCCGGCGCCGCTCCGTCCACCGCGGGGAAGTGGCTGGCGACGACGGCGGCGCGGCTGCGGACCTGCGCGTCGGGATCATGGGCGGCGCGGCTCAGCAGCGGCAGCGCGATGTTCGGCGGCAGCGCCGACAGCGCCCCCACCACGGTCAGCCGCTTGCCGACCTCGCCGGAGCGCAGCGTCTCGGGGAGATCCGCCGGCCCGGTCATGATCTCGCCCAGCCGGAGGAGCAGCCCGTAAGCGGTCAGACCGCCGACGCCGCCTTGCCGCACGGCCTCGCGCAGGACGGCAACGCCCCGGGCGTCGCCGCG
>DAOMZC010001129.1:0-2431 GCA_035437965.1 Pseudomonadota bacterium | reverse complement strand
GCAGGTCGCGTGGAACACCGGCAAGACGGTGGCGGCGCAGGACCTGATGCGCCGGTTCCTCGCCGACCAGGCGAGTAGTGAAGACGCGGCGGCGCGCGCCGAGGCCGACAAGATCGTCGACCAGCCACGCCCGGCCAGCGGTGAGGTGCTGGTGGTCGGCGAGCGCGGCTCGCTGGTGTTCGTCGACGACCGGGTGGTGGGAATCCTGCCGCTGCCGCTGCCGCTGCTCCTGGTGAGCGGCGAGCACAAGGTGACGCTGGAGGTCAGCGGGCGGCGGCTCGAGGGACCGGTGCGGGTGCTGCCCGGACGGACCTCGGAGCTGCGCTTCAACCTGAGCTCGGACGCCGTGGTGGCGCGCGTGGTCCCGGCGGTGGTGTGGGTGCCGAGCTGGAAGGGAGTGCCCGGCGAGGCGCAGAAGCTGCTCGGCAAGACGGTCGAGCAGAGCGTCGCCAAGCAGAAGCTGTCGGTGGTCAGCAAGGGGGTCGCGCTGGCCCAGGCGCCGCGGGTGAGCGACTGCCTGGAGCAGCTGCAGTGCCTGGAGCAGCTGGCGACGATGAATGAGGCCGGCTCCACCCTGGTAACGACCGTCGAAGCGACCGGCGATCCGGTGCGCGGCGACTGGACGCTGAAGCTCGCGCTCGTCGACACCCCGACCGGCGACTACGCCGCGGTGGCCGAGAAGCGCTGCGACCGCTGCACCACCGAACAGGCCAGCGCGGCGCTCGGCGAGGCGACGACGGCGCTGCTGCAGGCGGGCGCGGCGCGGCCCAAAGGTACGCTGGAGGTGCTCACCGATCCGCCGGGGGCCGATGTGCTGCTCACCGATCGCCGGCTCGGGCAGACTCCCTACGTGCGCACCGCGTTCGTCGGGTCCTACGATGTGACGCTGAAGCTTTCGGGATACGCGCTGATGCGGCAGCACCTTGAAGTGGAGGATGGCAAGAAGGCGAGCGTGCGGCTCACCTTGACCGCGGAAGGGAGCGCGCCGGTGCCGCCGCCGCCGCCGCCCGTAGCCGTGGTGAAGCCGCCGCCGCCGCCGGTGCCGCCGCCTCCTCCTCCGGCGCCGGAGCGCGGACCGCGGCCGATCTGGCGGATCGCCACCGGCGCGTCCCTTATCGGCGTGGGAGCGCTGCTGGGAGCGTACGGAATCTCCGGACTGGCTGTAGATGGGAACGTAGTGGATGTAGAGGGCAGCCCGATGCGGCTGTACTCGCAGGCGCCGGGCGGTGCCTTCCTTGGGGTCGGGCTGGCGGTGGCGGTCGGCGGCGTGGTGCTGCTGGCGGTACCCGGACCGCGGCGGCCGACGCAAGTCGCGGTGCGCGGCGGCAGCGACGGCCTGAAGCTGAGCCTGAGCAGTGAATTTTAAGACTCACATTCTGATTAACGACCAGGAGTAAAAGCACATGCGTCACATCGCGGCCTTGCTGGGTGTCCTGTCTCTGACCGCTTGTGACTCGCTGTGGCGGTGGACCGCCCGCTGTGACGTGGGCGACACGGCTTGCGCCACCGGGACGCCGGGCGTGGACATGTCGGTCTATCCGCTGCCGGATCTGGCCAACGCGGATCTGGCCAACGCGGATTTAGTGGGCTTCGATCTGGCGAACTATCCGGCGCCGGCGGACGACTTTTACAGCGTCGCCCTGGCGACCGATCTGAGTCCGCGGCTCTATCTGGGGAGCGCCAAGTCCCAGGTCTTTTCCCTGCCCGGGAATAGCCGGACCTCATTTTACAAGACCGGCGAGCTGCCGGCGCAGAAGGTGCGCGGCCTGGCCTACAACCTGGCGACGCGCACGTTCAGCGGGGTGAAGGAGGGCGGCCTCTTCTTCCAGCTGAACAGCAGCGGCCAGGAGACCGCCGCTCCGACGAACTTCGCCAATGTCCAGTGGAGCGGGCTCTATGTCATGGAGACCGCGCCGGTCACCGGCTACGCAGTCGGCTCCCAGGCCGCGGACTTCTCCACTTCCCGTGATGGTGTGCTCATGGGCATAAACGGAGCGGGGCTTTATACGCCGCCGGATTACATGCTGCAGTTCATGCTCCAGCAGCATCCCCTGCGCGGCGTCTCGGGAGTGAGCAAGCCGACGGTGGTGACGGCGGCTCTGGACATGGGGCCGATGCCGATCGCCGCGGTGACGGCCGCCGCGGTCGGCGACAAGGGGACGATCCTCGAGCTGGCGGGGTCGATGTGGACGCTGATCACCACCGATTCGCAGACCACCTATAACGCGATCCACTTCTCCGCCGATGACCAGAGCTACTGGGCGGTGGGCGCCAACGGCACCGGCGGCTACGTCACCCAGCGCGCCGGCCTGTCCGGTCTGTCCCCACCGAACAACGGCACGGTGAGCCGGCCCCTCAACGGAGTCTGGGCGGCCTCGCCAACCGACGCCTGGGTGGTCGGCGATGGCGGGACCCTGCTTCGCTGCAGCAC
>DAOMZC010001128.1:1254-2433 GCA_035437965.1 Pseudomonadota bacterium | reverse complement strand
GAAGAGGAGTACTACCGCGCGGGCGCTCCGCGGCGGATCAACCAGAACGGGATCTTCCTGCTCGGCCCGACGATCATGGAGTTCGGCACGCCGGAGCAGCGCGCGCGCTTCCTGCCGAAGATTGCCTCCTCGGAAGAAGTCTGGGCACAGGGCTGGTCGGAGCCGAACGCGGGATCCGACATGGCGGCGATCCAGGCAACCGCGCGCATCGAGGGCGATCACTACGTATTGAACGGGCAGAAGACGTGGGCGTCGCGCGGCGCGTTCGCGGACTGGCTCTTCGGCCTGTTCCGCACCGATCCCGGGAGCGAGCGCCACAAGATCGCGCGCCAGGGCATCGATGAGCGACGGATCGATCGTCACCCCGGCGTGCCGCGCCGGCTCCTGCACCATCGCCGTCCACTCGGCCAGCTCCAGCGTGCCGGGGATGAGCAAGGTCGCCGACTCCAGGAGCTGGGGCAGCCGCGGCGACAGCGCGGCCAGCGCGCACAGGCAGTCGCCGCGGGCGACCCACAAAAGCAGCGTCTCGGGCTCCTCGCCCGGCTGGGTCAGCTGCAGCAGCTGATCGACGAGGTTGCGCTGCGCCGCCGGCGCCAGCAGCAGGAGCTCCTCGGCGTGGTCGACGACCAGCAGCACCCGCCGCGCCCCGCTCTGCCGCGCCCGCTCGCGCAGCGCCAGCGCCAGGTCCTCCTCCGGCTGCACCAGCCCCTGCCGCTGCAGGCTGGCCAGGGCGTCCAGGCTCGGGTTGTCGATGTGGAGGACGAGCAGCTTGTCCCCAAGCTCGCTGCGCAGGGCCGGCAGGAGCCCCGCCTGCACCAGCGAGGTCTTGCCGCAGCCCGGTGGCCCGACCAGGGCCAGGAAGCGCCGCGGCTCCTGCAGGCGCGACAGCACCCGGTGGGTCAGCCGCCGGCGCCCATAGAAGCGCCCGGCATCATCGGCGCGCAGCGGCGCGAGCCCGGGGTACGGGGAGGTGGGAGGCGCTTGCGACATCAGGACCCGGATCTAGCGAAGCGGTCTTCGCCCGCGATGGCAACGGGAAAATGCGGGCGCCCGCAAATCCCCGGTCATCCCGGCGCTGCAGCGCACCCCGTCGCGCAGCTTTACGCTAGTATGGGGGTAGGCGCGGTCGCCGCAGCCGCGCTTGCCCATGCCCGCCAGAAAGCTCACCCAGATCGGGAA
>DAOMZC010001128.1:0-1244 GCA_035437965.1 Pseudomonadota bacterium | reverse complement strand
CGCGGCGGCATGGGCGCGGTCTACGAGGCCGAGCACCTGCGGGTCAAGAACCGCGTCGCGATCAAGGTCCTGCACCCCGAGTACTGCAAGGAGCCGCAGATCGTCGCCCGCTTCCGCCAGGAGCCGATGGCGGCGAACCTCCCCCGCCACGCCGGCATCGCCCACGTCATCGAGAGCGAGGTGCTGGAAGACGGCACGCCGTACATCGTCATGGAGTACCTCGACGGCAAGTCGCTGCGCCAGCGCATCCGCAAGGCGCGCGGCGGCATGTCCGAGCTGTCGGCGATCCGGTTCGGCAAGCAGGTCGCCGACGCCCTGGCCGCGGCGCACGCCAAGAAGATCGTCCACCGCGACATCAAGCCCGAGAACATCATGATCATCCGCGACGACGCGGTGGCCGGCGGCGAGCGCGCCAAGGTGCTCGACTTCGGCATCGCCGTCGTCGCCGAGGAGCACGTCATGTCCTCCTCGCAGAGCAGCACCCAGGTGCAGACCAGCCCCTTTGCCAGCCTGCTCGGCACCGCGACCTATATGGCCCCCGAGCAGTGTCACGGCGTCGGGCGCTCGCCGATCGATGACAAGGCCGACGTCTACGCGCTCGGGGTGGTGCTCTACGAGCTGCTCACCGGCCAGCCGCCGTTCCAGGCCCCGGAGCTGGTGAGCGTCATGCACATGCACGTCACCAAGGAGCCCGAGCCGGTGCAGGCCCACCGCCCCGAGGTGCGGCCGGAGCTCGACACGCTGGTGATGCGCATGCTCCTAAAGCCGCCGGAGAAGCGGCCGACCATGCGCGAGGTGTCGGCGGAGCTCACGGCGCTGGAGCGGCCCGACTCGCAGAGCCTGCCGGTGCTGCCGCCGGCGGCGATCCCGCTGCCCACCCGGCGCCTGACCCTGCTCGGCGGGGCGGCGGGGGCGGCGGTGGCGCTGATCCTGGGCTGGGTGTTCCTCGTCGGGCCGCAGGCGGCCAGCGTGCGCTGGCGGGTGACCTCGGTGCCGGTCGGGGCCCAGGTGCTGGGGCCGGACGGGGTCTCGCTCGGCCAGACGCCGCTCACCCTGCGGCCGCGGCGCGACCTGGGCAAGCTGCAGGTGCTGCTGCGCGCTCCCGGGTACGCGCCGGTGACGCTGCTGCTCGACTACAGCGAGGACTGCGATCGCAAGGTCGTGCTGACGCCGCTGGCGAGCGGGGGCGCGCAGTGAGCGGGCCGGCCGCGGTCGTGCCGCCGGCGCGCCCGCACTCGGGGGCC
>DAOMZC010001127.1:0-2434 GCA_035437965.1 Pseudomonadota bacterium | reverse complement strand
CACACGCTCGGCAAGGGGCCCTCGCCGCTGCCGCTGCCCCCGGGGGGACCCGGCGCGCCGTCGGCCCCGCAGCTGATGGTCATGCCGCCGCTCGCCGCCGCGTCTGCCCCAGGGCCCGGCCCCGGTCCCACCCCCGGCGAAGGCCAGGGTCCGCCCAGCCAGCCGCCGCTCAGCTCCCCGGTGCTGGTGCCGATCGGCGACGGCTTCGGCTCGGAGCAGGCCGACACCCTGGTCACCGGCCGCTTCGCCGTGCCGCGCCTGCCGACCAACCTCGGCCCCGTGTGCACCAACCTGGAGCGCATCCTGTTTCTGCACTGCGTGCCGCTGTTCGTCGACTTCGAGCCCGAGGACCTGCTCATGCTGGCCCGCGCCTCCGAGGAGCGCTCGTACATCGAGGGCACGATCCTGTTCAACCAGGGCGACCATGGCGACGAGGTCTTCGTCATCATCGCCGGCCGCGTCGAGGTCATGGTCACGAGCGACTCCCCCGAGCGGGTCATCAACACCATCGGCCCCGGCGACTGCCTGGGCGAGATGTCGGTCATCGACGGCTCGCCGCGCAGCTCGACCGCCATGGTGGTCGGCGTCGGCACCCGGGTGCTCGCCATCCGCGGCGAGACCTTCCGCCGCTTCGTCGAAGAGCGCTCGCACGTCAGCGGCAAGATCATCGGCGTCCTCGCCAACCGCCTGCGCCAGTACATCGAACGGTCGGCCAAGCCGCAGCTCCTGCGCTCCTCGTCCATCGTCGCCCAGGCCAGCTGAGCCGCCCGCCGGCGCGCCCCTTGTGGCCGCCTGCCGGCTCGCCGCCGCCTGCCGCTGCGCCCGGTCGCGCCGCGCAGCTTTCCCCGCGCCCGGGCAAGCGCCGTGCTATATGCCGGACTCCATGCGCATGCGGTGCACCCAGCGGCCGGCCCCCTTGGCAGCCGAGGTTGCTTTAGCGCAGCGCCGAAGGAGGTCGTGATGTCGCGCATCGCGCTAATGCCCGAAGAGCTAGCCAACCAGATCGCCGCCGGCGAGGTCGTCGAGCGCCCCGCCTCCGTGGTCAAGGAGCTGGTCGAAAACTCCCTGGACGCCGGCGCCCAGCGCATCGACGTCGACATCGAGAGCGGCGGCCTCGCCCTTGTCCGCATCACCGACGACGGCAGCGGCATGACCCAGGAGGAGGCCGAGCTGTGCCTGCTGCGCCACGCCACCTCCAAGCTGCGCTGCGCCGAGGATCTGTTCCGCCTGCAGACCATGGGCTTCCGCGGCGAGGCGATGGCCTCGATCGCCTCGGTCTCGCGCCTGACCCTGACCACCCGCACCAAGGACGCGGTGGCCGCCTACCGCATCACCACCGAGGCCGGCCAGAAAAAGAGCCCGAGCCGCGAGGTCGGCGGCTCGGTCGGCACCCAGATCGAGGTGCGCGACCTGTTCTTCAACGTCCCCGCGCGCCTGAAGTTCATGAAGACCGAGTCCACCGAGTCCGGCCACATCGCCGAGACCCTGGTGCGGCTGGCGCTGGCGTTCCCCGGCGTCCACTTCAAGCTGCGCCACAAGGGCAAGGTGACCCTGGACCTGCCGCCGCACAAAAGCCCCGTCGAGCGGTCGCGGGCGGCGCTCGCCTCGCGCGGCAAGGGCGCCGGGGTGCCGACGCTGTACCTGGCGCAGGCGAGCGGCGACGGTATCTCGATCGAGGCGCACCTCGGGGCGCCCGACGACGCGACGAGCACGCCGCGCAACGTGTTCCTGCTCATCAACCACCGCTTCGTGCGTGACCGCGCGCTGCTCCACGCCGCCCAGGCCGGCTACGGCGAGCTGCTCGAGCGCGGGCGCTACCCGCTGCTCGTCCTGCACCTGCACCTGGACGCCGCGACGGTCGACGTCAACGTCCACCCGCAGAAGCTCGAGGTGCGCATGGCCAGCGCCGACACTGTCTACAGCCTGGTGCGCACCGCGCTGCGCAACCTGTGCGTGCAGGCCCCCTGGCTGGTCGGGGTCGCGGCGCCGGCGCAGCGGTACGTCGTCGGCGGCTCCGCGCTTGCGCAAGAAGCGCGGCCGGTCTATGGAGGCGAGGCGGCCGACCCGTCCGCCGCGGCCGAGCATATGCTGTCCGGAGCCGAGCCCGGGCAATCGCTGGCGGGAAGCGGGGCAGGGCAGCAGCTTGCAGCAAGCGGGGCGGGGCAGCAGCTGGCGGGAAGCGGGCCAGGGCCGGCGCTTTCGGGAAGCGGGGCAGGGTACACGATCGGACGGACCCGGCCCGAGTCCGCGCTGTATCGAACCGGAGCCGAGGGCGCGCCGGATGCGGACCTCGGGCAGCGCCCCGGGACCGGTCCGTTCGAGCCGCGCTCGCAGTCGGGCGACCGTCCGCGCTGGCAGCCGGGCCGGTCCTCCGGCTCCGGGACGAGCGCCGAGCACCAGCTGCCGCTGCAGCCGCAGTGGGGCGCCGGCCTGG
>DAOMZC010001126.1:0-2435 GCA_035437965.1 Pseudomonadota bacterium | reverse complement strand
CGGCAAGCTCGGCGCCGCACCGACAGCGCTTTCAGGGTCGCTGCTGCCTCCCTACGGCCGCCCCAAGGTGGTGGTCACGGCGCCGAGCGGCGCGGTCGAGACGCCGCCGCTGACCGCGCACGAGCGGGAGTTCAGCGGCGCCCTGCGCTGCGCCGAGCGCGGCCGCTATCAGGTCGAGGTGCTGGGCGAGGACAAGGGCGGACCGACGGTGCTGGCGAACTTTCCCTGGTACTGCGGCCAGGCGCCGCCGGTCCTCGGGGCGACGGCGGCGGCGATCGAGGCGCCGTGGCGCGACGCCCGCGACGCCGAGCAGCAGGTGCTGGGGCTGCTCAACCGCGATCGCCAGCGCGCCCACCTGCCGGCGCTGCCGCTCGACGACAAGCTCTCGGCGGTGGCGCGCGCCCACTGCCAGGACATGGCAGAGCACAAGTTCGTCGCCCACCTGTCGCCGCGCACCGGCGGTCCGGCGGATCGGGTGCGGCGGGCCGGCATCGCCGCGGCGATCGTCAGCGAGAACCTGGCCCAGGCGCGCACGCCCGCCGAGGTCGAAGAGGGCCTGATGGGCAGCCCCGGACACCGCGGCAACATCCTCGACCCGCGCGTCACCCGGGTCGGCATCGGCGCCCAGGAGACCGTCGGGGTGGCCGGGATCCGCCAGCTGGTGGTGACCCAGCTGTTCATCAGCGAGCCGCCGACCGCGGATCTGCGCGACGCTCCGGCGCGAGTCGTGCGCACCCTGCAGGCGCAGCGCGCGGCGGCGCGGCAGCCCGAGCTGCTCGTCGACGCAGAGCTGAACGAGCTCGCGGTGCGGACCGCCGCCGGCATCGTCAGCGGCAAGATCGCCGAAAATCACGCCGACGCCCTGCTCGACCAGGCGCTGCCGTCGCTGCGCCGGCGGTTCGCGGCGGTGCGCACGGCGCTCGCGGTGGCGCAGAGCCCCGAGCAGATCGGCGAGGCGAGCTCCATCGTCGATCCGGCGTCGACCCACGTCGGCATCGCGGTGGTGGCGCGGCCCGGCCGGCCCGCGGCGGCCGCTCAGGCGGAGGAGGCGCCGGCGCTCTACATAGTCGTCATGGTTGCTCGGCGGGCGGCGCCGCGGTGAGTGCGCTTGCGCCGGGTGCGCAGGTATGCGATGTGATGAAAGTGCACGCTAAACCCATAAGCTCCTTGCAGTTCCCGTCGGAGACATTTTCGGGCGCGGCGCCGAGCGGGGCGTTGACCCGCCGGGCCGGTAAAAGGGCAGGGCGCTGGCGGCTGGCGGCGCTGCCGCTGCTCGGGCTCCTCGGCTGCGCGCAGCCGGCGGCGCGACCGGTGACGCCGCCGGGCGCCGACGCCAAGGCGGCGGAGGTGACGATTGCGCTCGTCGGCACCAGCGACCTGCACGGCTACGTCGAGCCGCGCTTGCTGAAGGTGACCGACCCGGCCGGAGCCACCCAGACGGTCCGCCGCGGCGGCCTGGCCCTGTTCGCCGGCTACCTGGACAACCTGCGCCGGCGCCACCCGGTGCTGCTGCTCGACGCCGGGGATCTGTTTCAGGGGACGATGGTGTCCAACCTCGGCGAGGGGCGGGTGGTCATCGCCGCCTACAACGTGCTCGGCTACGACGGCGCGGCGATCGGCAACCACGAGTTCGACTACGGTCCGGCGGGCCCGCTCACCGTCCCGGCGCGCCCGGAGGATGACCCCACCGGCGCCCTCAAGGCACGGATCGCCGAGGCCAAGTTCCCCTTCCTGGCCGCCAACATCCTCGACAAGGCGACGGGGCAGCCGGTGGCCTGGCCCAACACCTACCCGGCGCGCAAGCTCAGCATCGGCGGCGTGCCGATCGGCGTCATCGGCGCCGTTACCGAGGACACGCCGCGCACGACCAACCTGCTCAACCTGCGCGACGTGACCATCGCGCCGATCGTGCCGGCGGTGCGCGCCCAGGCGGCGGCGCTGCGCCAGCAGGGGGTGGCGGCGGTCGTGCTGACCGTCCATGAGGGCGCCAACTGCACCTCGTTCGCCAACCCCCGCGACGCCGCCGCGTGCAAGAACAACGACGAGCACGTGCTGTCGCTGGTGGCGGCGCTCGGTGGCGCGGTGGACGCGGTGGTCGGTGGCCACAGCCACGCCGGCATCGCCCACTTCGTCGGCGAGGTGCCGGTCGTCCAGTCGTTTGCGATGGGCCAGGCGTTCGGGCGGATCGACCTTGTATTCCAGCGGACGCCGTCGGGATATGTGCTTGACAAGGCGCGCACCCGGATCCATCCGCCGACCGAGCTGTGCTCGGTCGCCCTGCCGCCCGAGAGTCACACCGAGGCCCCTGCGGCCGCCGAGGCCCCGCCCGGCGACGGCAGCGCGGCGGCGGCGACCCCTCCGCCGGCGCGGTCGCGCTGGCGCTGCGATCCCAAGGTGCTCGCCGGCACGGCGCTGCGGCCGACGGAGTACGAGGG
>DAOMZC010001125.1:0-2437 GCA_035437965.1 Pseudomonadota bacterium | reverse complement strand
AGCGCCTGGCGCGGGTCCAGCGCGCGCTCGCCGCCTGCCCGGCCAGCGCGCGCCAGGTCTTCGAGTACGTGTACGGCCATCCCGAGCTCACCTATGATCAGGTGGCGCTCAAGTTCCAGCTGTCGGCCCAGCGCACCAAGCAAATCGTCTGCGAGGTCCGCAAGCGGCTGCGGGAAGCGCTGGAGGAGGAATGAGCATGAACTCTCGGCATACAACCGACCAGGATCGGATGCTGTACGTGATGGACGCGCTCGATCCGGACAAGCGCGAGCAGGTGGAGTCGCACCTGTTGAGCTGCCCGGACTGCCATGCCGCCGTGATCGCCGAAGCCCGAGTCGAGCTGAACCTGCGCGAGCTCTGCGCGCAGCTGCCACCCCAGGCCGTCGAAGTGGCGGCGGCGCCGCGGCCCCTAATCACCGGCGGCCACCCTGCAATGCGGGCGCCCCGGCGGCAGCCGGTGCACGCGGCCCTGTGGGCCCTGGCCGCGGCGGTCGTCCTCATCGTGCTGTGGCGCGCGGAGCCGACGTCGAAGCGGCAGCACGCGCCAAGCCAGACCAGGCAGCTGTTCACGGCCAACGCCGCAATGGAGCCCGAGCTTATTTTCAGCTCGCTCGAGGATCAGGTAGAGGTGCTGGCGTGCAACCAGCTGGCGGACCAGAGGCTGTGTACCGTCGACAATCAGGGAGCGCTCGTGGCGTCGGCGCCGCCTTCTCTGCCGATCTCTGTCTGCGAGTCCGAGGGGTTGGCCGCCACCGAGACTGCGTGCGTGCTGCCGGCAGCCGGAACCTCGGAGTTTGCCCGCACCTGTGGCCCGTAGATAGGGCGAGGGACGCTAATCCTCGCCGTCACCCCCACCTTCCTTTTTGCCGCTTGCGGGGTCATCCGCCCCGTCCTCGGGGTCCTCTGGGCTCGATTTGTTGCCGGCGGAGTCCTTCCCGGGGTCGAGGCCGCGCCCGCTGCCGAGCGATACGGCCCGCGCCCTACTCTGCCGAGCCGGTTCTTCGCCGGCTGACCCGCTGGTCGGCGAGCCGCTGCCCTCGACCTGCTGCCAGCCCTCGGCCCTCATGCACAAGCCGGCTTCATGATGGATCCGGGCCTCGCGCTCCTCGTCCGACTCGCTGGAGAAGTAGCGCAGCCGCTCGGCCTCAAGCTGGCAGGAGGCGTACTGCGCCTCGGCGTGCTGCGCGCTGAAGCCGTCCTTGACCCACTGGAGCGAGCTGGTGCAGCCGCCCAGGCAGGCGGCCAGGCAGATGAGGAGCGCGAAGCGCGGACGGGCCGCTGGATGCGGGCAGGCGGCTTCATGGTGATCGGGCTGACGACGGAGAAAACAGGCTCGCATGGGATTCCTTTGGCTGGGCCTCGCGACGAGGCGCTTCGTTTGGCAAGCGGCCGCCGCCGCGCCGGTCCGTTGGGACAGCCGGCGCGACGCGACAGCGAGACGGCGAAGCAACCCCCATGCCGCGGCGGACAGGCGCCGCCGGGCGCTGCCACAGATCCGGTGCCTGCGTCGCTGAAAGGCTACCGGACGAGCTGTTGGTCCCCGCTCGGTACAGGCGGCGAGGCGGCCTGGTGCTCTGTGTGTCCGGCATTCGGACGGACGCCGGCCGGGTGCCGGACGTTCGGACAGCCAAAGACCTGCCAGCTCGCCGCGGAGCGCTACTGGGTCGCGGGCGCTGCTCCCGCCGCCAGCAGGCGCTGCAGCGCGCTGCGCAGCGGTGGCGGCAGCGGCGTCGGTCGCCGGGACTCGCGGTCGACGAAGACATGGACGAAGTAGCCGCTCGCCGCCACCGTCGCGCCGCCCGGCGAGAACAGGCCGACTTCGTAGCGCACGCTCGTGTTGCCCAGCTTGCCGACGCGCAGACCTGCATCTATTGGCTCGGGGAAAGCGAGCGCGCGATGGAACTGGCAGTGGGTCTCGACGGCCAGGCCGATGACCGGGCCGTGCGCGATGTCCAGCCCACCGTGCTCGATGAGATAGAGGTTTATGGCCGTGTCGAAGAAGGAGTAGTACGTGGCGTTGTTCACGTGGCCGTAGATGTCGTTGTCCATCCAGCGGGTGGCCAGGGTCCGGAAGTGACCGTAGGCCGCGCGGGTCTCCTCAGACTGCATGGCCGCCCTCCCCGGTCGCGCCGGTGCCCGCGGGCCGCGGATAGTGCAGCGCCGCGCTGAACAGACCGGCGAGCGCCCCGTCGTCGATCGGCCGCGGCGCGTTGTCCAGGAGCCGCCGCTGCAGCCGGGCCGTCGCCACCAGCTGGGGGACATCGGCCGCGCCGTACCCGACAGCCCCCAGATCCTGCGGCTGCTGGCCGCGTGCCATCAGGTGCAGGAGGTGACGGCTCAGCACCTCACCGGCATCCGCGAGGCCGGCGCCGCGGACTTCGGCCCCGAGCAGCGCCGCTGCTTCCAGGTGCCGCTCGGGGCACGCCGCAGCAGTGAA
>DAOMZC010001124.1:0-2437 GCA_035437965.1 Pseudomonadota bacterium | reverse complement strand
GGGCTGGCGATCCAAAGGGCGGCCAGCAGGGCGGCGCGCGGCGCGGCGAGCCGTCGGACAAGCGCGGTCTGCCGGCGCGGCGCGACCAGCCGGGCCCGCGGCGCAGAGCCGTCGGGCTGCGAATAATCCCCAGTTCGCTTGGCTAACATGTAGTCCCAGATAGCCACGTATGCCCCTATGGACGCAAGCGGCTCCAGCGGCGCAGATCAGCGCACTCGTCGCGAGGTCGGGCCCAGCGCCTTCAGCAGCCGCTCCATCGCCGAGGCCAGGCCGCGAGCCTGGATGGCGCCGATGAACGCCTGACGGACCAGGCCCTCCTCATCGACCAGCAGGGTGAGCGGCTGCGCCTGGTTGTCGAGCGCGGCGCGCAGCTTGTCGGTCGTGCTCCGGCACGGGTCGGCATCGGGGACGGCGGCGGCGTGACCGGTCCAGAACTCGACCACCTCGACGGCTTCGGTGTCGTGCGGGGGGTCGGCGACGAACAGGAAGCGCACCTGGGGCTCGCGCTTCCACGCCGCCGCCATCCGCCGCAGCAGCGGGAACTCGGCGACGCAGGGCGCGCAGTGCGCCGACCACAGGTTGAGCACCAGCAGCCGCTCGGGCGGCCGGGCGAGCGGCTGCCAGCTGCGCGCCCGCCGGTCCCAGCAAGCCAGCCCCGACAGATCGAGCCGGCGGTGCAGCAGGCTCCCCTCGGCCTCGAGCGCCTCGCTGACGGCGGCGGCCGATCCGACCGAGCTCCCCGCGCCGCGGTCGGCCCGCACCAGCCGGGCGCTGCCGACGAGCGCCAGGCCCAGCCCCAGGCTCCGCAGCCAGCGGCCGCCGACCGGGCGCCGACCCTGCAGTCGATTCGGCGAACTCATCCGCTGAGCCAGCCACGAGCCGGCCTTGCCGCTAGGTTGCATCGCGCACCACATACCACGGCGCCGCCGCCGCGCCCCAGCGCTTTGTCAGACCTTGCGTCTCGGCGAGAATTATTGTCGCGGGGTCTAGCGCTGGGGCGGCGCGATGCGCTAAGTAGGCTGCTGTGGCTGGCGTTCCGAGCGATAGGCCCGTTGCCGACGAGGCGTCCCAGAGCCTCGTCGTCATCCACTTGAAGACGGCGGCGGCGACGCGGCGGCTCGGGCAGCGCCTGGGGGCGCTCCTGCAGCCGGGCGACGTGCTGGGCCTGGACGGGCCGCTCGGGGCGGGCAAGACCTGCCTGGTTCAGGGGCTGGCCCGCGGGCTCGGGGTGCCGCCGGAGGTGGCGGTGAGCAGCCCGACTTTTACGCTGGTCAATCAGTATGTCGGGCAGTATTTCGGGCAGTACCTCGGGCAGCCCGCTGGACAGGCGAGCGCCCCGGTCGCGGCGGCGCTGCTGCCGCTGACCTTGTATCACGTCGATCTATACCGCCTGGAGAGCCCCCGCGAGCTCGACGAGCTCGGCCTGTGGGAAGCTGCCGAGTCGGGCGGCGTGATGGCGGTGGAGTGGCTGGCGCGCTTTCCTCAGGCGCTGCCCGTCGATCGGCTGGAGCTGACGCTCGACATCTTGCCCGATGGCGGGCGCTCGCTCGGCCTGCGCCCCGGCGGACCGCGCGCCGCGGCTCGACTCGCCGCCCTGCGCAACGCGCTGCGGACTCCCCACGCCCGCAGGTAACATCGCGAACCAGCGTGCGAGCAGCGCCGGCCGCGACGATCGACGCGGGGAGCGGCGCGGCGCATGACTGTCGCGAAAAACGGCCGCCCTTGGTATGAAGCTGGCGATGACAATTTTTTGCGCGCTGGTCCTGGCCTACCTCTCGGGCTCCATCTCGTTCGGCCTGGTGCTCGCCCGGCTGCGCCGGGTCGACCTGCGCAGCGTTGGCTCGGGCAACATCGGGGCGACCAACGCGGCGCGGGCCATGGGCAAGGGGTGGGGCGTGCTGGTGCTGGTGCTCGATGCCGCCAAGGCCGCGGTGCCGCTGTGGCTCGCCGGCAGGTACTTCGCCGCCGATCCGGACCGCGACTGGATCCGGGTCGGCATGGCGGGAGCGGCCTTTCTCGGTCACCTGTACCCGATCTTTTCGCGCTTTCGCGGCGGTAAGGGGGTGGCGACGGCGCTGGGCGCGTTCCTGGCGCTGGAGCCCAAGGCCGCCGGGCTCGGCTTTCTGACCTACGGGCTCGCCTATGGGGTCTCGCGCATCTCGTCGGTGGGCTCGCTGTGTGCGGTGGTCAGCTTTCCCCTCTGGCTGTACCTGGTCGGGGCGCGGCGGCCGAGCTACGTGCTGGCCGGAGGCCTGCTGCTCGGGATCGTCGCCACCCACCGCGGCAACATCGCGCGGCTGTGGCGGGGCCAGGAGAAGAAGCTGTGAGCGAAGGCGGCCTGGGGGGGGCCGCTCCCCAAGTTGTAAATAATGTAAAAAAGTATTAATGACGCCAATATGTGGAAATAAAAAAATAGAAGACAAATAAGAATGTGATG
>DAOMZC010001123.1:0-2438 GCA_035437965.1 Pseudomonadota bacterium | reverse complement strand
CGGGCGGGCGGGCAGCGACTGGATGGCTGGCGCGGGCGGCGTCTCTTCGAGCAGCGCGTGGGCGTTGGTGCCGCTCATCCCGAACGCGCTGACTCCGGCCCGCCGCGGCCTGTCGCCGGGCGGCCAGGCGAGCCGCTCGCGCACGACCTGAACCTGCAGGTTCTTCCAGTCGAGCTGGGGGTTGAGCCGGGCGGCGTGCAAGCTCGGCGGCAGCTCGTGGTGCTGCAGCGCCGCCACGACCTTCAGCACCCCGGCGATTCCCGAGGCCGACTCGAGGTGGCCGAGGTTCGTCTTGAGCGAACCTATCTGCAGCGGTCGGCGGCGCCCGGCTCCGTACACCGCGGCCAGGGCCTCGACCTCGATCGGGTCGCCCAGGGAGGTGCCGGTCCCGTGCGCTTCGACGTAGTCGACCTCGGCCGCGGTGAGGCCGGCGTTGGCCAGCGCCTGCGCGAGGACCTGGCGCTGGGCGGTGCCGTTCGGGGTGGTCAGGCCGCTGCTGGGTCCGTCGTGGTTGACCGCGGTGCCGCGAATGACGGCCAGCACCCGATCGCCGTCGCGCCGGGCATCCGAGAGGCGCTTCAGCGCAACCACGCCGCAGCCTTCGCCGCGACCGTATCCATCCGCTTCGGCCGCGAAGCTCTTGCAGCGGCCGTCGGGGGCCAGGGCGCGCAGTCGGGAGAGCACGATGAACAGCTCGGGCGTCAGCATGACCTGCACGCCCCCGGCCAGGGCCAGCTCGCACTCGCCCAGGCGCAGCGCCTGGCAGGCCAGGTGCAGGGCTACCAGCGACGACGAGCACGCAGTGTCGACGGCCACCGATGGACCCTGGAGGCCGAGCAGGAACGAGAGCCGTCCGGCCGAGAAGCTGGGGCCGGTGCCGGTGGCGGCGTACGCCTCCAGCTGCGCCGGAGCCCGCCCAAGGACACGCTGTCCGTAGTCGCTGGGGCCGATGCCGGTATACACGCCGACGCGGGTCGCGCGCAGGCGCTCGGGTGGCAGGCCAGCGTTCTCCAGGGCCTCCCAGCTGCACTCAAGGAGCAGGCGATGCTGCGGATCGAGCCAGGCTGCTTCGCGCGGCGAGATGCCGAAGAAGCCGGGATCGAAGGAGTCCACCTGATCCAGGAAGGAGCCCTGGCGGGTGTAGATCTTGCCCGGCGCATCGGGGTCGGGATCGTAGAGCGCGGCCAGGTCGAAGCGGGACGCGGGCAGCTCGCCTACGGTGTCGCGGCCCGCCGCCAAGAGCTCCCAGAGCGCGGATAGCTCGGTGATCCCGCCGGGCAGCCGGCAGCCGACGCCGATGATCGCCAGCGGCTCGCGCCGCGCCTCCCGCTCGCTGGCGAGGTTCTGCTTGAGGCGGAGGATGACCTGTCCGGCCTTGGCGAGAGCTTCCTCAATGCGCGTCGAATCACTCATTTTAGTGCCTCAAACTCGGTCTCGATAAGGGACAGAAGGTCTTGCTGGGAGGTCGGGGTGAGCGGCGGCGGCCCAGGCGGCGGCCCAGGCGGCGGAGCGGGCGCGGGGAGCGGCGACGGAGCGAGCCCCAGGCGGCTCAGCAGGTGGGCGGCGAGCTCGGTGATGCTCGGGTGGTCGAACGTGGCGACAGTCGAGACCTCGATTCCCAGGGCGCGCTGGATGCGCCGCCGCAGCTCGACCGCCATCAGCGAGTCGAGCCCGAGGTCGAAGAAGCCGCGCCGCAGGTCGAGCGGCCGGCCGTCGCGGTGGCCGAGCACGGAACTGCACTGCGCCTGCAGCCACTCGCGCAAGTGGGCCTCGCGGGCGCCCGGCGCCAGCGCCTGCAGCGCGCTGAGCAAGGGAGGCGCGGCCTCCTGGGTCGGCGCCGCGTCCGCGGTCTCACCGCCGAGCTCACGCAGCAGGGACCGCGGCCCCCAGGCCTCGAAGCGGCTGCGGAAGGTCGGCCAGTCGATGTCGGCGATCACGGCGTGGGCGGACGGACTCTGCAGCGCCTGCTCCAGCGCCGCCAGGGCCAGGGCGGGCGGCATCAGCCGCAGCCCGCGGCGGGTCAGCTGTTCCCGCATCGCCGCATCGACCATGCCGTCCCCGGCCCACGGCCCGAAAGACAGGGACAGGGCGCGGCGGCCGGCGGCGCGGGCGGCCAGCGCCCAGGCGTCGAGGAACGCATTGCTCGCCGCATAGGCCGCCTGTCCGCCCGCCCCCCACACGCCCGAGACCGAGGAGAAGCAGACAAAGGCGTCCAGCGCGCAGTCGCGGGTGAGGGCGGCGAGCGCGTGGGTGCCTTGCAGCTTGGCCGCCAGCACGGCGTCGAGCCGCTCGGGGGTCAGCTCGGCCAGCGGCGTGGCATCGACGAGGCCGGCGACGTGGAAGACGGCGCGCAGCGGCGCGGTGGCGGGCAGCGTCGCCAGCACCTCGCGCAGGGCTCCGGCGGCGGCGATGTCCACTGCGGCGACGCGGACCTCGGC
>DAOMZC010001122.1:0-2443 GCA_035437965.1 Pseudomonadota bacterium | reverse complement strand
CGGGCGAGCCTGCCGCCGCCGGCTTGGAGACGGCCGCGGGTGCCGGAGTTTCGACCGCCGACGCCACCGGGCCGGCCAGGGTCAGGCTTAAAGCGAGCAGGAGAGAGCTAGCACTGCGCATCACATTTTCCTCGTTTTGGCACCGTCTGCCATGGTAGCTGCCCCGCGCTGGGACCGCCGGGCAATTTTGCTCGCGCTGCTTTTAGAACCTAGCGCAATTTTTCGCCACGCGGGCGGGTCCCGCTTTAGCAATCAGCCAAGATCGCCGCCCGCGCCGCCGCTTCTGTACCTTGCGACGAGAGCAGTCTTTCGATTCTTCGCCAGATGAATAGACTCTGGGCATGGCGCTGGTGCTGCTGGTCGAAGATGAGCGGGCGATCGCCGAGTCGCTCGAGTTCGCGCTGCGCCGCGATGGCTTCCAGGTCTGTCACGCCGCTACCCTCGCGGCGGCGCAGGCGGCGCTTGGGCAGAGCGACCTGGTGGTGCTCGATCTGATGCTCCCCGACGGCTCGGGCTTTGATCTTTTGCGCGACATGCGCGAGTCGGGGCTGCGCACGCCGGTGATCATCCTGTCGAGCCGCGAGGAAGAAGCCGACCGGGTCGCCGGCCTGGAGGGCGGCGCCGACGACTACGTCACCAAGCCCTTCTCCCCGCGCGAGGTGGTGGCGCGAGTGCGCGCCGTGCTCCGCCGCGTCGCCCCGAGCCGCCCGCTGACCGCCGCCAGCCCGGTCCCCGCCGCGCCGCTGCCCGCCGCCTCCGAGCTGAGTCCGCTGCCCCGCCTGTCGACCCCGCTGATCGTCGACGCCGAGACCCGCCGCGCGTTCTACAAGGGCAACCTGCTCGACCTGACCCGCACCGAGTTTGATCTGCTGCGCGCCCTGGGCAGCGCGCCCGAGCGGGTGTTCACCCGCCAGCAGCTCCTGGACCGCATCTTCGGCGAGGGCTACGCGGTCACCGACCGCACCATCGACGCCCACATCAAGGCGCTGCGCAAGAAGCTGTGCGCCGCCGGCGCCGACCCGGAGCTCATCGAGACCGAGCGCGGCGTCGGCTACCGCCTGCGCGACCTGGACTAGGGCGGCGGATTTCGGGTTAGCTTCAGCGGATGGAAATGGCGGTGCCGGTCCTTACCGGCGTGGTGCTCCTGCTCTTCAGCGGATTTGTGCTGCTGCGGCTCCTGCGCAGCGTGCGGCGCGGGCTGTCCATCCGCATGCAGGTGTTCGTCGCCATGACCGCGGTCTCGGGCGGCTTTGCGGCGCTGCTCGGGGTCATCGCGGTGCAGCGGCTGGAGCTGCGCGCCGCGCGGCTGTTCACCGAGGTCGCCAAGGAGCATGCCGAGCTCCTGGCGCGGGTGCTCGCGGCCACCGAGCGGCCGCTGCCCGAGGCGGTGCCGATGCTCGCCAAGGCGCGCCTGTTCGAGGTCCGGCCCGAGGGGCTGCGGGTCGAGGTGCGCGACGGCCACGGGCTGCTCCTGTACGCCGCCGGGCCCGAGCGCCGCAGCGGCCTGCCGCAGACGGCCAAGGTGCTGCTCGGCACCGGCGGCGCGGAGATCGGGGAGGTGCGGGTGCTGCGGCAGAGCCTGGGGCTGCGCCAGATCCTGCGCGAGGTGGCGGCGCGCGCCGCGGTGCTGGCGCTGCTCTTGGTGATGGGGACGGCGTGCGCCTCGGCGCTCATCGGTCGCGCGATCGCCAAGCCGATCGAGCGGCTGACCCTGGCGGCGTCGCGCATCGCCCAGGGCGAGCGCCAGGCGGTGCTGCCGCGGCCCTTCGGGCGCGAGGTGCGCACGCTCACCGCCGCCGTCGAGTCGATGCGTCGCGAGCTGGAGGGGCGCCACCTCGCCGAGCGCCTCGCCGTCGACCTGTCGCACGAGCTGAAAAACCCGGTGGCCGCCATCCGCGCCGCCGCCGAGGTCCTCGCCGACGGGGCCCTGGAAGAGCCCGAGACCGCTCGGCGCTTCATCGGCCGCATCCTGGAGGCGACCCAGCGCGTCCTCCTCCTGGTCAACAACCTCCTCATGCTGACCCGCCTGCAGGCCCGCGGGGTCACCGCCGAGCCGGTCGACGTCGCCGAGCTGGCGCATAAGTCGGCGGACGCGCACGCCGCCCAGGCGCACAAGCGCAGCCTGCAGCTGCGCGCCGAGACCAGCGGCCCGGCGCTCGTCCGCGGGGATCCGGTTTGGCTGCGGCGGGCGCTCGACAACCTGGTGGATAACGCGCTCGCCTTCGCCGAGTCCGGAGGGCCGCCCGGCGCTCGCGCCGCCGCGTCGGCTGCGCCGTCGGGTGCCGGCTCAGCCGAGGTGCTCATCGTGGTCAGGCAGGACGAGAAGCATGTGCGGGTCGAGATCAAAAACTACGGCCGCGGCATCGCCCCCGAGGTCCGCGACCGCCTGTTCGAGCGCTTCGTGACCACCCGGCGCGACACCGGCGGCAGCGGGCTGGGGCTG
>DAOMZC010001121.1:0-2447 GCA_035437965.1 Pseudomonadota bacterium | reverse complement strand
ACTCGATCGCCGTGCGCAGCGTCGCCAGGAGGGCCTGCGCGGACTCCGGACGCGGCGCCGCGACCCCGCGCGGCCCCGGTGCAGAAGTAGGCGGCAGCACCCGAGCGTCCGACATGCACCCCTGCATAGCACGTCTTCCCACCCGAGCCCACGCCCGCGACGCTTCCCCAAAAAGTCCAGCCAAAAGCCTCACTTCCAGCGAGCCCGACCGCCGCCCGCCGCGGCTCGCCCGCCGCTCCGGCTTAGCGCGCTCGCAAGACTCTCGCCGCCCCCGCGTCTGGAGGCGGTCTTCCGACAACCTGCCGATAGTCTGCCGATGGTCTGCCGATGGTCTGCCGATGGTCTGCCGGCGGTCTGCCGGCGGTCTGCTAATCGCCTACACCACTAGTGATCCAAAAGGCGCCTGAGGGTCGTAAGGCGCGCCGCAAACTCGTGTAATATAAACCAGGCTGCCTATTTCTGGTCGCCAAGAGAGCTCGCCCTGGATGGAGACGGATCGGGAACGCGTCATCGGCATCGACATCGGCACCACGAACTCGTGCGTGGCGATCGTCGAGAGCGGCGTACCTATGATCATCCCCAGTAGCCAGGGCCAGGGCGTCGGCCAGAGTAAGTCGCGCATCCCGTCGGTCATCGCCCTCACCGATCAGGGCAAGCGCCTCGTCGGGCACCTCGCCAAGCGGCAGGCCATCGTCAACGCCGAGCACACGGCGTACGCGCTCAAGCGGCTGCTCGGGCGCAAGTTCGGCAGCCAGGCGGTGCGGCAGGTGATCGACATGGTCTCCTACCGCATCGTCGCCGGCCCCGCCGACGAGGTCCGGGTCACGCTGCACAGCGAGACCTTCCCGGTGCACGAGATGTACGCCGCGTTCCTGCAGGAGCTGCGCCGCGCCGCCGAGAGCTACCTGCACGAGCCGGTGACCAAGGCGGTGCTCACCGTCCCGGCCTATTTCTCCGACGGACAGCGCCAGGCCCTCAAGGAGGCGGCGCGGCTGGCCGGGCTGGAGGTCATCCGCATCCTCGCCGAGCCGATCGCGGCGGCGATCGCCTACGGCATCGGCAGCGGCGAGATCAAGTCGCAGCGGGTCGCGGTCTACGACCTGGGCGGCGGCACCTTCGACTTCACCCTGCTCGAGCTGCGCGGCGGCGCCTTCGAGGTGCGCGCCACCGCCGGCGACACGTTCCTCGGCGGCGAGGACTTCGATCGCCGGCTGCTCGACTACCTGACCTTCGGCTTCGCCAAGGATCATAAGATCGATCTGCGCCAGGATCGGACGGCGCTGCAGCGCCTGCGCGACGCGGTCGAGAAGGCCAAGATCGATCTGTCGAGCGCCACCGAGACCACGCTCGAGGTGCCGTTCATCATCTCGACCGGCACCAGCGAGCCGCTGCACCTGCGGCGCCTCCTCACCCGCGCCAAGCTCGAGGAGCTGACCGAGGATCTGGTCGAGCGCACGCTGCAGATCTGCCGCAGCGCCCTGGCCGAGGTCGGCGTCGACTGCCACGAGATCGAGACGGTGATCCTGGTCGGCGGCATGACCCGGACGCCGCGCGTCCAGCAGGCGGTCACGGAGCTATTCGGGCGGGCCCCGGTCGGCGGTCTCAATAACGAAGACGTGATCGCGATCGGCGCCGCGCTGCAAGGGGCGGCGCTGCTCACCGCGACGCCCAGCACGCCCGCCTACCAGACCTGCCCGCGCGCCCTGGGGCTGCTGGTGGCCGGCGGCCAGCAGTTCAACCTCGTCGAGCCGGGGGCGACGCTGCCCACCGAGAGCCGCTACGTGTTCACCACCACGCGCGACGATCAGACCGGGCTCAAGCTGCTGGTCGTCGAAGGCAAGGCCCCCCTGCCGAGCGAGCCGGAGCGCCCCGAGCAGAGCGAGCTCCTCGGCGAGTTCATCATCGACGGGCTGCGGCCGGCCCCGCGCGGCGAGGTCGAGGTCGAGGTCAGCTTCGCGGTCGCCCAGAGCGGCCAGCTGACCATCACCGCCACCGATCTGGAGTCGGGCAAGCCGCGCCAGGTCGCCTACAGCCTGGCCTCGCCGCCGGCCCCGCGCGACCTGAAGCAGACGCCGGCCGCCGGGACCTACGCCCTGGAGCTGCAGAAAGACGACGAGTACTACCGCGCCCAGCAGCGCACCGAGCGGCTGATCGGCGAGATCCTGGTGCTCCTGCCGCGGGCCGAGCATGCGGTGGGCGGCAGCGAGCTCGGTCAGGACGCCATGCGGCGGGCGCGCGCCGCCGTCGAGCGCGCCAAGATCGCGATCATCCGCGGTGAGCCGGTGACGCTCCTGGATGCCCAGGAGGTGCTCGAGCGCACGGCGACCATGCTGCGCGGCGTCACCCAGGCGATGCGCGCCAGCTGAAGCGCCGCATCGATCGCCGATCGCGGCTGAGCCTTCGCGGCGGCAGCTTGCCGGTCCAGCGGCTCGCAAGTTCGCGACGAC
>DAOMZC010001120.1:0-2447 GCA_035437965.1 Pseudomonadota bacterium | reverse complement strand
GATCGACGGCTCGCGGCGCCGGGAGTGGCGCGCCGCCGCTGGTGGGCGCTGACGGAGACAGCCGAGCGTTGTGCGAGTACACAAGCTTCATGTTGCGCAGCGTCAGCGCAAAGCACAAATTTTTCGCCGCGTTAGCCGGCCGCGGCGACGGGCCGCGGGGGCCCTTCTCCGCGGCCTACTTGCCCTGGAATTCCGGCGGGCGCTTGGCGAAGAACGCGGTCACTCCCTCGGCGAAATCGGCAGAGCCGAGGAGCCGCAGCTGCCCGTCGACCTCGGCCTCCAGGGCGGCGTCGAAGGGGCGCGCGAGGCTCGCGTAGACTGCGCGCTTGACCTCGCGCAGGACCAGCGGCGGCCCGGCGGCGATGCGCTGCGCGTAGGCGATCGCCGCCGCCTCGTCCGCGACGATGCGGTTCAGGATGCCGAGCTGCAGCGCCTCGGCGGACTCGATCATGTCGCCGACGAACATCAGCTCGAGCGCCCGGCCCAGGCCGACGATGCGCGGCAAGAGGAACGTGCCGCCACCGTCGGGCATGAGGCCGCGCTTGATGAACACCTCGCCGAAGCGGGCGCGGCTCGTGCCCACCCGCAGATCGCAGGCGAGCGCCAGATCGCAGCCAAAGCCCGCAGCCGCCCCGTCGACCAGCGCGATCACCGGCTTGCCCAGGCCCTGCAGCGCCCGGATCGTGCCGTGGAAGCAGGCGCGCATGCGCTCCTCGTTGGCGGCGCGGAAGTCGCTGTCGGTCGACTGCATCATCGTCATCGCCGCCTTCAGATCGAGGCCCGAGCAGAACGACTCGCCGCGACCGGTGAGCAAAACGGCGCGCACCGCGTCGTCGCGCTCGGCCTCGGCGAGGGCGGCGAGCAGGGTCTGCAGGACCTCGATGGTCAGGCCGTTTTTGGACTGCGGCCGGTGCAGGGCGAGGCAGCGGACCTGGCCGTGGGTGGTGACAATGAGCTCGGCGGACGAGGCGGGCGGCGAGGCGGCAGTGAGCATGGTCATCCTGGTTGTCGTGGGTCGTCGTGGGTTGTCGGGAGTAGCGGGTCGTTATCAGGATCGCTGGCGAGCGTCTACGGAGTCGGGGCAAGCGGCGCCGGCGGCGCGCTGGCGGCGTCCGGGCCCGCCGCGGGGACCGAGATGACGACCACCTCGGTGGGCAGGCTCGGGGGCGCCGCCGCGGCGACCGTTGCGCTGTCGCGGCCTTTATAAAACGAGCTCGCCGTGTAGAAGTGGATAAATCGCGGCAGCAGCGCCTTGAGCACCGCCGCAAACGGGACCGCCAACAAGAGCCCCGCGTAGCCGAGCAGCGAGCCGCCCAGGCTCAGCGAGAAGATGACCCCCACCGCCGACAGTCCGATGCGCCCGCCGACGGCGCGCGGCGTGATCACCACCGCGTCGAGCAGCTGCACCGACCCGAACGTCACCAGCACCCCGAGCAGCGGCGCCGCGCCGCGCGTCGAGACCTCGAGCAGCGAGATGAGCAGCGCCGCCAAAAGGCCAATCGAGACCCCGACATACGGCACGAACGCCAAAAACCCCGCCGTGCAGCCGATCAGGATCGCCAGCGGAATCCCCGAGATCGACAGCCCGATCGAGTACAGCGCCGCCTGGATCACCATCACCGTCAGCTGCCCGCGCAGCCAGCCGCCGAGCGCGATGTAGATGTCGTGCACGATCTCGCTGGCGGCGTGCTGGAAGCGCGGCGGCACCAGCTTGCGCACCGACGCCATCAGCGCCGGCATGTCCATGAGGAACGACACCGTGAAGATCGGCACCAGCAGCACCGCGATGAGGTAGCGGAAGAGGCCCGCGACGCCGAGCAGCGCCGACCCGAGGGTCTCCGAGATCTGCCCCGCGGCGCCGCGAATCCAGTCGGTGAGCTGGGTCGAGATGATGCGCACCCAGTCGTTGATGGTGGCGGCGCGGTACTTGAACAGCTTGCTCAGAAGCGGCAGCAGCTTGGTGTTGATGAGCGTCTGGTAGGTCGGCAGCTGCGCGGTGAAGCGGTCGATCTCCTGCCGGACGAGGTAAGGAATCGTCAGGCTGATCCCGGTGAGCGCGCCGAGCAGGATGAGCAGCATGAGCCCCACCGCCAGCCAGCGCGGCACCCGGCGCTCCTCGAGGGCGCGCACCGACGGGTCGAGCAGGAACGCCACGACCAGCGCCACCGCCACCGGGGTCAGCACCAGCGACAGCTTCGACAGCACGCTCCAGCAAAGGACGGACAGCAGGATGTAGCAGAGCAGTCGAAACAGGAGCAGGGTGGACCGGCGATCGTCGCTCATTTAGGACCTGGGGGGAGCTTGGGGCTCGCCCGTATTATTTACCAGAACCGCGCCGGGCAGGGGCGCCATGGGCTGGGCGGCGGGCCCATAACGCGGCGTTTCGGTGACGGAGAGGCGGGCGGCGCCGGCGGCGTCAGGAGCTTGGCCGCGGCCGCCGGGGGGCA
>DAOMZC010001119.1:0-2449 GCA_035437965.1 Pseudomonadota bacterium | reverse complement strand
GCCACCGTCGCCACGATCTGCTGCGACAGCACGTCCAGGGGGCAGCGCGGGTAGCGGGTGGACTCGACCCGGCCCTCGCGCATGGCGCGGGCGGCGGCGGCGCAGGCGAGCAGGTCGGCGCGGAAGCGCGGGAAGATGACCCCGCGGGCGGTGCCGCCGACCTGGTGACCGGCCCGCCCGATGCGCTGCAGGCCGCTGGCCACCGACGGCGGGGACTCGATCTGCACCACCAGATCGACGGTGCCCATGTCGATCCCGAGCTCCAGCGACGAGGTCGCGACCAGCGCCCGCAGCTGCCCGAGCTTGAGCTGGTCTTCGATCTCCTGCCGCTGCTTGTGGGCCAGCGAGCCGTGGTGGGCGCGCACCAGGGCCTGCGGCGCCGCGTCGCCGAGGACCAGCGCCTCGCCCGCCGCCGCGCCGAGGTGGGCCTGCTCCGCCTGGGCCTGCGCCTCCTCGGCGGCCAGGTCGTTGAGGGCGGTGGCCAGGCGCTCGGCGACCCGGCGGCTGTTGACGAACAGGAGCGTCGTCTGATGGGCGCGGATGAGCGCCAGGAGCTGCGGCTGGATCGCCGACCAGCTCGACGGACGCTTGAGCGGCTGGGCCGCAGAGCCGCTCGGCAGCTCGGCGAAGCCCGCCAGCTTGGCCATGTCCTCCACCGGCACCTGGATGCGCAGCTCAAGGCGCCGCCGCGGGCTGGTCGCCAGCACCGTGACCGGGCGAAAGCGGGCCCCCAGCGGCGCCGCGGAACCGGGCGCGTCCTCGTCATCTCGTGCGGCTGCCGAGGCGGTCGCGAACTTCGGCGCGTCCTTTTTTTCTCGCTCGGCTGCCGAGGCGGCCGCGGACCTGGGTGCGGACTCATCCGTCGGCGGCAGCGGGGCGGCTCCGGGCCGGGGCGCATCCTCGTCTGGGGGTAGCGACACGGCCACGGATCCGAGCGCGTCCTCCTCGTCTGACGGTAGCGCAGCGGTCGCGCGAGGCTGGTCGTCGGGCGTTGGCAGCTCCGCGGCGGGGCCGACGATCGCCCCGCCGAGGAAGTGCGCGACCTCGTCGAGAGGGCGGGCGGTCGCCGACAGACCGATGCGCTGGATCGGCTGCCCGCGCAGGGCCAGCAGGCGCTCTAGCGACAGCGCCAGGTGAGCGCCCCGCTTGCTGCCGACGAGCGTGTGGATCTCGTCGATGATCACCGTGTCGACCCCGCCGAGCAGCGAGCGCGCCGACGAGGTCAAAAGCAGAAACAGCGACTCCGGCGTGGTGATGAGGATATCCGCCGAGCCGCGGCGGAACTGCGCCCGCTCGGCCTGCGTGGTGTCGCCGGTGCGGATGCGGACCTCGGGCATGTAGAGCGGCGCCCCCAGGCCCTCGGCGACCCGCGCGATGCCGACTAGCGGCGCCCGCAGGTTGCGCTCGACATCGACCGCCAAGGCTTTAATCGGCGAGATGTACAGCACGCGGCAGCGCAGGGCGGGCTCGGGCCGCGGCTCGAACAGCAGGCGGTTCAGGCAGAACAGGAACGCCGCCAGCGTCTTGCCGCTGCCGGTGGGCGCCAGGAGCAGCGTCGACTCGCCGCGGGCGATGGCCGCCCAGCCCTGCACCTGCGGCTCGGTGGGCGCGCCAAAGGCGCCGCGGAACCAGGCCCGCACCGCCGGATGGAAGCGCGCGAGCGGGTCCGGCTGGGCCTCTGGGGCAGGCTGGGGCGCGGCCTGTTTGGCGGACGCGACCGATGCTGAGTTACGCCGAGGCATGACGTTAGTAATCAAACGCCACGGAGGCTCCCCCCGCCAGGCGAAATTCACGTAAAAGCAGCTGTTTGGCGGCGTAGCACAGGACCGGCAGGCTCAGCCCTTCGCGACTCCAGGCAGGAGCAGGTTCCTGGCCGCGCAAATCGCGAGTCGCAAATCGCTGACGACCGGCGATAAGCAGTTCGCGCGCCGCTTTGGCTGCGGTAATAATCGGCGCGCTGCTCCAGTACTTCGATGCCCAAGGTGACCCCCAAGCTGAGCCCGCCCGCTGCGCCCGCGCTGTCCGTCAGCGCCGCCGAGCTGGAGATCGGCCTCGACGAAGCCGGCCGCGGACCGATCCTCGGGCCGATGGTGCTGGCCTGCGTCGCCCTCGATGCCGAGGCCGAGAGAGCCCTGCTTGCGCTCGGGGTGAACGACAGCAAGCGCTTCGGCGCCGGCGCCAAGGCGCACGCCGCGCGCAGCGCCCTCGTCAAGGAGGTGCACGCGCGCGCCCGCCACGTCGAGGTCGCGGTCATCGAGGTCGCCGAGATCGACGCCCGCACCCGCCGCGGCGAGCTGAACCGACTAGAGCAGGAGGTCGCCCTGCGCCTGCTCAGCGGCGCCCCGCCCTGCACCCGCATCGTCGCCGACGGCGCGCGCATCTTCGCCCCGCTCGGCCACCACTACCCGCACCTGCGCGCCGCGAACAAGGCCGATCAGAGCCCGGTCGC
>DAOMZC010001118.1:0-2451 GCA_035437965.1 Pseudomonadota bacterium | reverse complement strand
ACCGTGATCGTCGGGTCTATCGGCTGCGGCTGCTCTTGGGGCTGGGGGAGCGCGACTGCGGTGACGGTGAAGGGAGAGTCTTGAACTGCGGGAAAAAACTCAGCGTCCGTCGGCACGCTGCAGGCCGGGAGCGCCCAAAAAACAGCGGCTGCAGAGGCGGCTGCAAGCAGCAGGGTCGCCGGTCCGCAGCCGCTGGCGCTCAACGGGGGACGCATCAGCTCTCGGTGTACATCCGGATCTGCTCGCGCACGACATCTTCGGTGATCCCGGTGCGCAGGTACTCTTTCAGGCAGTCCGCGAGGGTGATCATCATGTCGGAGGTGCTGCGGTCCTCGGCCAGCCTGGTAAGCAGCGAGCGTGCATCACGGCTCTCATCGTGTCTCAGGAAGTCCCGGACCATTTCGATGGTCAGGTCTCCCTGAAAGTCGAGCATGAGATTTTCAAGCAAATAATTGATGAGAGCGTTCACGACTTCCTCCGCACTGCGGTGAGGGTAAGGACGGATAGCAACTTTAATAGGTAATATCAGGTCCTTGCGCTCTTGTACACTTCCGCGTCTTGGCCCGGGCCCTGGCTGAGCCCGCGCCGCCCCCACGCCGGCCGCCGCTCGCCCCGTCGCTGACCGGCCACAAACAGCGACTGCCGGCCCGCCGACCTGCGCGCCGACCTGCAGCCGCACGCCGACCTGCACGGCGGCTCGGGTCGGCCACCCTGCCTGAACACGCTGTTCCGCACGACGGCTTGCACGGGCCGCGCTGCCTGAAGTAGGCTGCCCGCAGTAGGCCTTAGTTGACCACCATCCCGCTCAACTTGCTCTACAGCTTCTTTTGCGGCGGGTGCCTGGCGGCTTGCGCGGGGTCCCAAATGTCCGGCTCAATGTCCGGCTCAATGTCCGGCTCGATGTCCGCTACCGGCCGCCCGCGCCACCGCCAGCCCGCCGCCGCGTCGCTTGGCCACTGGCTGCGGCTCCTGCAAGCGCCGCTCCTGTTCGCTGCCCTCGCGGTCGTGCCCGCCGCTGTATACCTGGCGGCGCAGTTTCCCGACTGGTCGCTCATGTACCTCATCGACCCACAGCGCAGCCTGGGCGCCCTACCGCTCCTGTGGCCGGTCGGCGCCGGCCTGCTCACCGGCGCCGCGGTCGTGCCCGGCTTTATCCTCGGGCTGCGCGGCCACCGCCGCCACGGCGGCCGGCTCCTCGGGCTAGTCCTGTTCGGCCTGCTCGCCCTCTACCTGTCCTGTGCGCTCTGGGGCCTCCGCTCCGGCCGCCTGTCCCTGGTCGGCACCTACGCCGACTTCCACGCCGGCCGCTGGCTCATGCGGCCGCTGTTCTCCCTGCCCGCCTGGCGGCTCGGCGACCGCGCCTTCGCCCTGTTCTACGATCTGATCGCTGTAAACCTCTGCCAGGGCGCCTCCCTCACCCTGGTTGCCCGCGCCCTCCTTACTAAAAGTGAGTTCATTGTCGATAGGCCCATAAGCTATTGGCAATCTTGACGGCGCCCTCGGCGCCCTGATACCGTGAGCCTTATGACAGGAGTGCCGCGTCTGCTCGCACTAAGTGCCGTGCCCTGGCTGCTTTTAGCCTCAGCCTGCGGCCCGATCACCTACGTGCACCGAGTCACCTTCAACGCCACCGGGGACGTGGCGGAGGCTCGTACCCTCAACGCCGAACAGATGGCCCCGTACGAGTTCACCGCGGCGAGCCAATACCTGCGGCGCTCCATGGAGCTCGCGGGGTACGCGCGCTTCCACGACGCGAACAACTTCGCCAAGAAGGCCCTGGGCCACGCCGCCGACGCCAAGAAGGTCGCCCAGCGGCGCTCCAAGGGCAGTGAGCTGCCCATCTTCAATCCGCGCGACAAGGGCATGTTCATCGACAAGGACGGCTTTGTCCGCCGCAAGTCCAGCCTCGAGTCCGGCGACAGCGACTTCGAGAAGCCGCCCGGCCTGGACAATGAGAAGCCGCCCCTCACCATCGATCCGAACCAGAGCTCCAAGACCAAGGGGGCGAAGTGATGACTCGCACCGCCGTCAAGGCGCTCGTCCTGGCCGCCCTGCCGCTGTTTGCCGCCTGTCCCGGCACCCAGCTCAAGCGTGAGCTCGTCGCCGTCAAGGCCAACATCGATCAGGCCCGCAACCAGGGCGCCTATCTGTGCGCCCCCGTCGAGCTGGCCATGGCCGAGTCGCACTACGACTTCACCGCCGCCGACCTCTACTACGGCGACTACCTGGCCGCCAAGGACAACTTCGCCGTCGCCGAGCGCAACGCCCGCGAGGCCCTCGAAAAGTCCCCCCCCAACGCCTGCAAGTTCCAGGACGAGCGCCCCGTCGTCGTGCCCAAGGTCGGCGACCGCGACGGCGACGGTCTCCTCGACGATGTCGACAAGTGCCCCGACGATCCCGAGGACAAGGACGGCTTCGAGGACGAGGACGGCTGCCCCGATCCCGACAACG
>DAOMZC010001117.1:0-2453 GCA_035437965.1 Pseudomonadota bacterium | reverse complement strand
TGCGCAACCCGGAGGCGCTGCGGGCCCGGCTGGCCGAGCTCGGGATCGCCGAGCGCGTCGACCTGCGGCCGCGGCTGCCGGGGGCCGACGCGCTGGTCCGGGCCGCCATCGCCGAGCAGCATGATGTGGGTCTGTCGGTCCACCTGCCCGACTGCCTGAGCCGTCGCCTGGCGACCTCGAGCAAAGTATTCGAGTACCTGATGGCCGGCCTGGTCGTCGTGGCGGCCGAGCAGGAGGGCAGCCGCCACATCCTCGATGAGCGCTGCGCCCGGTTCTTCCCGCCGGGCGACGATGAGGCGCTGGCGCGCGTGCTCGCCGAGCTGGCTGCGGATCGCCGAACCCTTCTGGCCTTGCAGCGCGCCGCCCGCGCCCGCGCCGAGTCCGAATACTGCTGGGAGCGCGAACAAGAGCGGCTGCTTAGCCTGTACGCCGGACCGCGCTACTGACCACGCGTAGCCGCGTCGAGCAAACGCTGCTGTCCGGGCAGGCCGGGCAGCCAGGCCGGCACCGCGGCGCCGGAGCTAGCGCGGCCGCAGCAGGGCGAACGAGCTCGTGTAGCCGTGCTGGAACGTCGTCCCGCCGACCGGGCCGATCTCGCCGTTGCAGAAGAAGCCGCCGACGGGGAGCTTGCCCAGGTAGCTGAGCACCAGGTTGCTGTCGTGATCCGGCTGACCGTAAAGGTGCTCTCCGCGGCCCAGGCACGAGAACAGCAGCGCCCCGGACGGCTTGCGGCCGCTGCGGCAGTAAGCGTCCAGGTGCTGGCGCAGATCTTCCGCCGAGGCCTCGGCATCGCGCAGGTGGAACTGCACGGCCTGATAGGGCTGCAGCATCGTCCCGACGACCACCGCGTTGCGGTCGGGGTTTATGCCCATCATGTTGCGGATGAGGAAGTCGCCGTGGCGGTACTCGATCTGATCGTCCTTCATCTGGATGCCGAGAAACAGCGAGCTGCGGAACAGCTCACGGTCGTGCGCGTCGAGCGTATCGAACAGGCTGCGCAGGACCGTAAGGGCGGGCTGGCCGCCGAGCTCCAGGATGACGTTGTCTTCGCAGCGGGTGATGAGCAGCGGCGTGCCGATGGGCCGGCAGCCCTGCGCCACCAGGGTGTCGATGGCCACGTTGCCCGCCAGCGCCAGGCCGACGACGCCGTCGCGCAGCATTTCGCCATCCAGGAACAGGGCGTTGCTGCCGGCGCCGCGACCGCCGCTGGCCACCCCGCCCACCTTGGCAGCCGTCGGGTACGCCGCGTCCAGGCCGCTTATCAGCTGGTCGATGTCGCAGCTGAACGGCTCGGGCAGGAGCAGAAACGACGGCTCGCTGGCCGGGTCCACCACTCGATGCCAGGCCGCGGGGGTGGTCGGGAGCTCGTCGAGGTCGAAGTGGAACGGCTGCAGCTGCACGCCGGGCAGCGCCGCCGCGGTCAGCGAGATCGCCGGGCGGTGCTCGACCTCGCGGCCCGCGCCGATGATGCCGCCGCCGGTGCAGCCGATGAGCCGGGCGCGCGGGAACTTCTCCCGCACCAGGCTGGGCAGAAGGACCATGGAGTCGCGGTAGTGCGGAGACGCAAACAAGATGACGAGATCCGCGGCCTGGTTGCCAAGTTCTTCCTTCACCGCGGCGGCGGTCTCGGCGATGGCGGTCGTGGCCTCGGGCTGAGTCGAGATCGCAGAAGCCCACTTCATGGCGGTGGTTGTGACACGCGGCCCGCCAAAGCGCAACCGCGCAGCGACCTCGCCGGCCGACTGCCGCCGTACCCGACCGCGGCCTCGTCGCTACGGCGCGGCGCTACCTGGTGATCTCGGCAAAGGGGAGGGCTCGCCAGACGCCGCCTTGCCAGGCAAAGGCGCGGTCGACCGGGTAGGCCAGCGGAGCATCGGTTGTAGCCGCGGTGGCAGCATCGGCGGTGGGGCTTCGGTGCAACGGCCGGTCGAGCTCTCCCGAGAGGACGACGAGCTCCGGCTGGGTGATGGGGGCCGCCGCGGCGCTGCCGGCGAGCCGTGCCAGGAGCTCTTGGCTGAGCTCTGCCGCGGTGCACAGCGCCGCCGGCTGCACCAGCTGCGGGCGCAGCCGGCGCGCTCCTGGGCTGCCGGTGAGCAGCCCGGGCAGCTCGCTGCGGCGGGTGATGAAGTAGTAGCGCTCGAAGTCGCGCTGGGCGGCGGCGTAGCTGTGAACGAAGGTCTCTTGCGCGCGCGACTCGACGCAGCGCGGGCTGCGCGCCTGCCGCACGAGCTTTATCGCCATGCCGGCGTCATAGCCCTGGTGCGTCAGCAGCGACGCCGCCACCGTCCCCGAGCGCCCCCAGCCGCCGATGCAGTGGATGAGCGTGTGCTCCCCCTCGCCGAGCCAGCCGAGGAGCTGCGTGCACAGGCTGCGCGCCGCAAACAGATCCCCGGGCGGCTGCGTATCGACCATGGGAAAGTGGATGCTGCGCAGCCCGGCGTCACGCACCGCGG
>DAOMZC010001116.1:0-2456 GCA_035437965.1 Pseudomonadota bacterium | reverse complement strand
AGGCCGCGCTCGGGCGAGAACTGGCGGATGAAGTGCTCGGTCAGGACGTCGATGTCGCGGCCGCGCTCGCGCAGCGCCGGCAGGTGGACGCGGATGACGGCGAGCCGGTAAAAAAGGTCCTCGCGGAAGCTCTTGCGGGCGACCTCCTCGCGCAGGTCGCGGTTGGTGGCGGCGATGACCCGCACGTCGACCTGCTCGTAGGCGTTGCCGCCGACCCGCCGCACCGCTCGCTTGTCCAGGGCGCGCAGCAGCGCCGGCTGCAGATCGAGGGCGAGCTCGCCGATCTCATCGAGGAAGATGGTGCCGCCGTGGGCCTCGGCGAAGGCGCCCTTGCGATCGGCGATGGCGCCGGTGAAGGCGCCCTTGACGTGGCCAAACAGGGTCGACTCGATGAGCTCGCGCGGCACCGCGCCGCAGTCAAAGACGACGAACGGTCCGGCGGCGCGCCGCGAGTGGCGGTGGATCTCCTCGGCGATGAGCTCCTTGCCGGTGCCGGTCTCGCCTTCGATGAGGACGGTGGTGTCGCTCGGCGCGATGTCGCGCAAGAGGCCGAACAGCCGCCGCATCTTGGCGTCGCAGCCGAGCAGCTGGCCGAAGTTCTCCTCGCTGCTCTCCTGCGGCTCGACGATCTCTTCCTGGGGCAGGAACTTGAGCACGGTCTTGCCGAGCTTGAGCTCGGCCCCGTAGCCGATGGCGATCTCCTTGAACCGCGAGCCGTGCGTGTAGCTGCCGTTGGTCGAGCTGAGATCGCGCACCACCACCTGCCCCTGCTCGAGCGAAGCGGTGACATGGCGCCGCGACACCGTGCGGTCGGACAGCACGAGCTCGCAGCTCGGGGCCGAGCCGACGGTAATCGGCTCGCCGCTGAGCACCGCCTGCTCGCCGCGATCGGGGCCGCTGATGACGACGAAGATGCCGCCCGGACGCTGGCGCGTGAACTCGGGCACATCGTCCAGGACGCTCGTGGAGTTGGGGTCGCGGACTGAATAGGTCGTCTGGGTAGAGGAGCCTTGCCCCGGTTCGTGCATGGTAAGTGCGGCATCTTATCCTACCGCGATCGGCTTGCAAGTTCCCGAGGCCGCCCGAGGCCGCTCTCGACCCAAAGAGCCTTAAATTGCCAGGTCGGCCGCCACGCCGAAGTGATCGGAGGCGTGGACGCCGCCCGGCTCGGAGCCCGCCGGGCGCGGGGATGCCGGGCTGCCCGCTGCCGCCAGGCCGCCCGCTTTGTGTGGGGCGCAGAAGCAGCGCCAGGCGCGCAGCGGCTCGCCGCGCCCGCGGGCGTCGGGCAGCCCGACGAAGATGTAGTCGAGGCGGCGGTCGGGCTCGTGGGCGCGGGCGGCAAAGGGGTTGCGGCGGACGAAGGTCGCCCCGGGAGCCGAGGCCGCGTCTTCGCGGCTCGGCGCCTCGATAGTCAGGGCGCGCACGTAGCAGTCGTTGAAGTAGACGCCGCGCGGCACCGGGTCGTCGGAGCTCGGCAGCGCGTGGTGCCCGCTGAGGAAGCGGAGCTCGTCGCTCTCCGGCTCGGCGTTGAAGTCGCCAAGGAGCAGCGGGGGGAGCACGTCCGCCCCGGGACGGCGGCGCGCGGCGGCGACCTCCTGCTCGATCTGCTCGGCGATGAAGCGCACCTGCTGGCAGCGCGCGTACGAGCCATCGAGCTCCCAGTCGAGGTGGGTGGTGAACACCGGCAGCTGCGCCGTCGGCAAGGCGATGAGGCAGCACAAAAGCGCCCGCGGCTCGCGCCGCCGGGGATTCGGCAGCGAGATCGAGTGCTGCTTGATGAGCGGGAAGCGCGAGAGGATCGCGTTGCCGAAGGTGCGCTGATCCGGCAGGACGCAGGCCGGCCCGTACGCCCGGTGCGGGTAGAGCTCGGCCGGAAGGAGCGCGCACAGCTCGTCGAGCTGGGTCGTCGAGCCGGGGAAGCCAAGGACCTCCTGCAGCGCCACCACATCGGCCTGCTCGGCGACGAGCCCAGCGCGGATCGCCGCGGCGCGGGCGGGCCACGGTCCGTTGTGAGCCCAGATGTTCAACGTAAGGACACGCAGCTGCTGCATGGCGGCATCTTACTCTACGGGCGCTACAGAAGGTCCGCCGGCCGGCGCGGCGCCCGCGGTGCCGACAATTTCGGCTGGCGTCGTGCTCCCGGCAGAGTAGGATGCGACACGATATGCGCACCTGGCAGCCGCTTGTCCGATCGGCCGCGATCCGGTCCCCCCAACCGAGTCGTCCCGCCTCCTTTGAGGGAACCCTGAGAGATATGGATCGGCCCCCCCCGGAATCCGGCCTGTCGAGCGGGTCTGGCCGGCCGCGCGAGCCGGAGCAGCGCCGGACCCGAGGTTCGCAGCGCCGGACGATCGCAGCGGTGCTCGGCTGTTTCCTGCTGGGGCTCTGCGGACGCGCGCTGGCGGCAGAGCCAGCGGTCGCCGCGCCGCCGCCCGCGCCGGTCGCCGCGTCACCAC
>DAOMZC010001115.1:0-2457 GCA_035437965.1 Pseudomonadota bacterium | reverse complement strand
CATGCGCCAGCATTTCGTGGTCCTTCTGGGGCGGCGCGAGCAGGACGCGGCGGCCTTCACCCTCTTGGCCGAGCAGGTGCGGTGCGGCGAGCCGAGCGAGCATGTCCGGCTCGCCTGGCCGGCGGCGCTGCGGGCGACCGGAGGCGGGGGGGCAGCGGCGCTTTTGGAAGAGCTGGCCGGGGCCGGCTCGGCGGCGGCGGCCGACAAGAGTCCGCGCGTGCGCGCCGCGGCGGTGATCGCGCTGGCCGAGCTTTTGCGTCGCGGCCAGGCTGATACGACCGCCGTGCTGACCGCGCTGCTGGCCGATCCGGAGCCGCTCGTTTATCAGATCGTCATCGAAGAAATCGAAGCGCTGGCGCTGCAGCAGAAGCTCACCGCGGGCGCCGCGACGGCCCTTGACGCCGCGCTGGCCCGCCGGGCCGCCGCCCTCCCCGCCAAGCTCACCGAGCCGACGATGCGCGCCCGCGAAGCGCTGGCATCACTGAGCCCGCCGCTCGCCGCCGCCCGCCAGGAGCTCGCGCCCAAGCTGAAGGCGCTGCCGCTGGGGGCGAGCCTCAGCCTGTCGACCCAGGTCGCGCCGCTCGACTTCGGGCGCCTCCTCTCGCAGCTTGCCGGCGACGGCTTTGGCTACTACGCCCAGCCGATCGCCGGCGGCTATCGGGTCGAGCGCGGGGCGCGCTTTGTCCGCCGCGCCTGGCGCCTCTTGCACGAGCTGCGCATGCACTCGCCCTACAAGCGGCAGGACGCGCTGCACAGCATCGGCCGCGAGTTCTACGGCCAGCTGCGCGCCCCCGCCGGCCTGCTCGCCGAGGCGACCAACACCGCGGTGCCGGGCGAGCCGCTGGCCTCGCCGAGCGATGGCACCTGGGGCGCGCAGCTGCCCACGGTGGACGACATCCTGTCGATGCCGCTGCTCGGCGCCGAGCCGGTGCTCATCTTCAGCTCGCGCGGGCTGACCGAGCTCACCCCGCCGCGCAGCGCCCCGGCGCGGCTGCGCGCCCGCCTGAGCGTGACCGCCCGCTACGCCGAGCTGGCCGAGCTGCGCCTGCGCTCGCTCGATCCGCTCGATCCCTCCGACAAGACCCGCTACGCCGAGGCGCTCGCCGCCCTGGGCTTTACGCTCGTCCAGCGCCCGTACAGCGAGCTCACGCTGCAGTCGGACGTGCCGGTGCTGCCGCCGGCGCCCGGTCGCGGCAGTGACGCGGCGCCGCTCGCCCCGGGCGCGCTGGCGCTCTTGGTGTCGCCGGGCGACTTCGCCGGCCTCACCCACTACCTGACGTCGCCGTCCGAGAACACCTTCGGCCAGCTCGGGTTCGCGGTGATGGTGGTCGGCGCCCTCATGCTCGCCAGCAACCTCCGGCAGCGCGCCCGCATAAGCCGCGATCGCGCCGCCATCCCGCTGTGCATCGGCGGCTGGGGCACCCGCGGCAAGTCCGGCACCGAGCGCCTCAAGGCGGCGATGATGCACGGCCTGGACGTCAACGTCCTCACCAAGACCACCGGCTGCGAGGCGATGTTCATCCACGGCATCCCCGGGCGCAAGCCGACCGAGATCTTCATCCACCGCTCGTACGACAAGGCGACAATCTGGGAGCAGCGCGACCTGCTGGCGCTGGCGGCGCGCCTGCACGCCGATGTCTTTCTGTGGGAGTGCATGGCGCTATCGGGGCCGCTCGTGAGCGTGCTGTCCGAAGAGTGGATGCGCGACGATCTGCAGACGCTGACCAACGCCTACCCGGACCACGAGGACATCCAGGGTCCGGCCGGTCATGACGTGGCGCGCTCGATCGCGGGCTTTATGCGCAGCGGCGGCACCGTGATCACCAGCGAGGAGCAGATGCTGCCGGTGCTGGCCGACGAGGCGCGGCGCAAGCGGGCGCGGCTCATCACCCTGGCGGCGCGCGATCACCTGCTGCTCGCCGACGATCTGCTGGCGCGCTTCCCCTACCGCGAGCACCCGCGCAACGTCGCCCTGGTGCGCCGCCTGGCGGTCGAGCTCGGGCTCGATCCAGATCTCGCCACCGCCGACATGGCCGACCATGTGGTGCCGGACCTCGGCGTGCTCAAGGTCTACCCGACGGTGACGCACCGCGGGCGCCGGCTGACTTTCATCAACGGCATGTCGGCCAACGACCGCACCGGCTTTCTGTCCAACTGGCACCGCACCGGCTGCGAGCGGCCGATCGAGCAGCCCGGGCGCTGGGTCGTCACCGTCGTCAACAACCGCTACGACCGGGTGGCGCGGTCCAAGGCGTTCGCCGAGATCATCGTGCGCGACGCCTCGGCCGAGCGGCACATCCTCATCGGGACCAACCTCGCCGGGCTGCGGGTCTACGTGGCGCAGGCGCTGGTGCACCTCTTGCGCGAGCTGCACCTGTTCCGCAGCGACGACGCGCCCGAGTCAGTGCCCGAGCTCCTGCGCGCCCGCGGCGAGCGCCTGCGGCACCGCCTGCGCAT
>DAOMZC010001114.1:0-2465 GCA_035437965.1 Pseudomonadota bacterium | reverse complement strand
CGCTGACACTGCGGATGCTGATGAACAACCCGCGGATGACGCCGCCGCTGCGCGCCCTCAACCTGGCGCTGTGGACGCCGCTGCTGGCGCTCGGCGCGCTGGGGTTCGGGCACCTGCTCGGACGCGGGCTGGCCGGGGCGGCGCAGCGGCGACGAGCGGCGCGGCCATCGGCGCCCGGGCGGGGGCGGCTCGACAGCCCGTGGGCGGTGGTGCTGCTGCCGCTGGGCATCGGCCTGTTGCTCGCGCTGCTCGGCGGGCTGGCCTATCTGCCCACCCTGCGGCAGCTCGATCTGCGGCCCTTTACGACCGGGGCGATCGCCGGCGGGGCGGCGCTGGGGCTGCTCTACCGGGTCCTGCGGCGCGAGCAGCAGCGGCCCTGGCTGGCTTCGCGGCGGGCGGTGGCGCTGGTGGTGCTGCCGCTTCTGCTGTGGGGCCTGGCGCTGAGCCTGGGCAGCCAGGCACGGGTGCGCAAGGCGGCGCTCGGGCAGGTGCCGCTGGCGGCGCAGCTCATCCACGGGGCGGCCCGGGTCTGGGACCTGGACCATGACGGCGTGGCGGCGCGCTGGGTCATCGGCGGCAGCGACTGCGACGACTTCGATCCCGAGATCCACCCCGGCGCCTTCGACTGGCCGGACAACGGCATCGACGAGAACTGCAACGGCCACGACGCCCACGCCGCCAGCAGCGGCGCGCCCGCCGACCTGCCGCGGCCATCGGCGCTGCGCCTGGGCCCGCACGGCAGGCCGAACATAGTGCTCATCACCATCGACGCCCTGCGCGCCGATCACCTGAGCGCCTATGGCTACCCGCGGCGCACCACGCCGGCGCTCGATCGCCTGGCGCAGCAGCCGGGCGCCACCCTGTTTCACAACGCCTGGGCGCACGCCCCCTCGACCCGCTACTCGGTGCCGGCGATCCTGACCGGGCGCTATCCGTCGACGATCGCCTGGGGCTCGCCGCTCGCCCACTGGCCGCCCGAGGTGCTGCCGGAGAACCGGCTCATCTCGGAGCTGCTCCAGCAGCAGGGCTACACCACGACGGCGCTCTTGTCGTATCACTACTTCGAGCCGACCTGGGGCCTTGCGCGCGGCTTCTCCGACTACGACACCCACCTGCAGACCCTGCACTCGCTCGGCGGCGACCCGGCGGCGACCAGCGGCTCGTCGGCGCGCGAGCTCGCGGACCTGGCGCTCGCCAAGCTGCCGGGCCTTATCGCCGGCGGGCAGCCGTTCTTTCTGTGGATGCACTTTTACGATCCGCACTTCCGCTACGAGGTGCACCCGCCGCCCCCCGGCGAGCCCGCCTTCGGCCCGAGCGAGACCGATCTGTACGACGGCGAGATCCGCTACACCGACGAGCACCTGGGCCGCGTCCTCGCCTTTTTGGCGCAGAGCCCGGCCTGGGACCACACGGCGGTCATCGTCACCTCGGATCATGGCGAGGGGCTCGGCGAGCACGGCCTGCCCCCGGATCGCCGGCACGGCTACCACCTGTACGCGAACCAGACCAAGGTGCCGCTCATCGTCCGCCTGCCGCTGCAGCCCGTGCCGGGGGTGGCAGCGACGGTTCCGGCGGGGCGGGTCGAGCGCGCTCCGGTCGGTCATGTTGATCTGATGCCGACGATGGGGCATATAGCGGGGGTGGCTCTGTCGGGGCAGCCGCAGCTCACCGGCCGATCGCTCTTGCCGCTGTGCGCGGCGGGCGGCGCGGCTTCACCCGCCCCGCTCGAGCCGCCGGTCGTCTTCCAGGAAGTGATGTACGAGGGGCCGACGGTCCGCAAGGCCCTGGTGACGAGCAGCTGGCACCTCATCGCCAACGTGATCCCCGACGGGACTTCCGAGCTCTACAACCTGGAAGCCGACCCGCTTGAGGAGCACGATCTGCAGGGCCTGCACCCGCAGCTGGAGCGGGGCCTGGCCGCCCGGCTCGCCGCCTGGATCGACGACAGCGCCGTCCCGGCGGACTTTGCCCGCCGCATCGCCGGCAACCTGTCGATGCAGCCGATCGCCGCCCCGCTGCCCCTTGGAGCGCGGATCGGCGACTACCTGGAGGCGGTCGGGGCGCAGGTCATCACCCCGCAGGTAGGCCGCGGCCAGACCGCTGAGATCGCGGTCGTATTTCGCGGGCTGCGCCGGATCCCGGCCGGCTACAAGCTGTTCGCGCACCTGCGCGCCGCCCGTGGCGGCTTCGTCAACGGCGACCATGATCTCATCCAGGGCCTGCTGCCGCCGCAGCGGCTGCAGCCGGGCCAGTTCGCGCGCGATGTCATGCATCTGCCGGTGCCGCCGGGCTTTGCCGTGGGCGAGGCGACGCTGGTCCTGGGTCTTTACAACCGGGCGGGGCGGGTGCCGGTCAGCGGCCCGCCGGCCGTGGCGCTCACCAGCGAGCAGGCGCTGCGCGTCGCCACGGTGCAGGTAAAGTGAGGGGCGCCGTGCGGGGCACGCCATGACCGCGTCGCGCGCGAG
>DAOMZC010001113.1:0-2465 GCA_035437965.1 Pseudomonadota bacterium | reverse complement strand
CCGCGGGCCTGGGCGGCTCGGCGGCGGCCTCTGGACCGGCGGCGCCGCGCACCCGGTTCATGTCGGCCTGGACCTCGGGCGGCAGGCGGTGCAGGAGCAGGGTCTCGGCGTCGTTTATCCCCTCCCCTTCGTCCACTTCCAGGGTGCTCACGGCGGGCTCGGGCGACGGCGGGGCGCCGAGGCTGCCCGGCGCGCCCTGGCTGAGCGCCGGGACGAGCTCGCGATCGAGGAACTCCAGCATGCTCTGGAGGTCGCCGACAAAGGCCTGCGCCAGGTGCTGGTTCCGCCGCAGTGCGTCGAAGGCCGCCCAATATGGCGAGCCGCCGCCGACACCGATCATGGTCGCTTCGAAGTATCCCTTGAGCGCACCGAGGAGTTCCATCAACCTGGCGCGCAAGGCCCGCTGATCAGACGCTATGGGCTGCATTATGGAACAGATTCTCGCAACCGCCTGCTTTACGCAAGAAGCCAAGAAGCTTTCGTAATAGGGGTCAGTAGGCCGAGCGGTGCAGCTTGTGCGGATCGAACAGGTCGTCGAGGCAGCCCGACTCGGGCATGAGCACCGCCCCGCTTGCCAGCACCGCCGCGGACTGGCCGGTCACGCCGCTTCCGCCGACCAGCACCACGGCGCGCCCGGCCACCGCCTCGACGATCTCGGCAAGCAGGGCGCCGAGCTCGGCCGGGTCGCGCCGCTGGACGAAAGACAGCCCGATCAGGATCGGCTGGGTCCGCGCCGTCGCGGCCGCCAGGTCGGCAACCGGCAGGTCGGGCCCGAGGTAGATCGGTTCCCAGCCCTGCGCCACGGCGTTGAGGGTGAACATGAGCAGCCCGAGCTCGTGCAGCTCGCCGGGCGGACAGGCGCAGCAGACGCGCTTGTCGGTGGCGCCGGTCCGCCGGGTGTCGAGCAGGGTGCTGAGCTTTTTGCGGATGAACGAGCTGCCGAAGTGCTCGGCGGCGACGGACAGCTCGCCGCGGTGCCAGCGGTCGCCGACCTCGCGCAGGAGCGGCACGAGGAGCTTCTCGCAGGCGGTGGCCAGCGGCAGCATCGCCAGCGGCGCCGACAAGAGCTCTTCGGCGAGCCGCCTGTCGAAGGTGGCGAAGGCGTCGATGAGCCGGGCGATCCGCTCGCTGTAGCTCGATAGCAGCGCCGGGAGCTCGTCCGGCTGCGGCTCGGCGGACTCTCTAATAAGGAAGGGCTGCGGCGCGGCGTCCGTGTCCTTGGAGGCCTCGCCGCGGATCTCCTCGGGGGTCAGCTTGGCCACCTGCATCGGTGCCATGCCGAGACGGAGCAGCCGCTGGGCGCCGTTCAAGATCGCCACGTCGTCGTCGGAGTACAGGCGGTAGCCGGCGGGAGTGCGGGCCGGGACGACCAGGCTGTAGCGGGACTCCCAGGCGCGGATGAGGGCCGGGGACAGGCCGGTCATCTGGGCGACTGTGTGGATGCGGTACTTGCTCAACTTAGATGACAGTATGACCTTGTCGAGGCTCAACGTCAATGGTTTGTTCAAGGTTGCAGGCGGCTGGAGCGCTGGCTTCAGCGAAATTCCCGAGGAAAACCCGAGGAAAACCCGAGGAGAATAAGATCCGCTCGAACAAGCGTTGACGAACCGGCCCTGCCTTGTATAATGTTTGTATAACGTTTCACCGATCACCGAGTCAGCGGAGTCAAACCATGCCAGAGTCCACATTGAATGCGCTGAAGTCTCCCCCCACTGCGCCGGGCTCGCCGCCGGCAGGGCTAGCTCCGGGTGAGCTGGTGGACGCCGTAGCGCAGAGCCGACCGGCCCTCATCCGCCAGGCCCGCCGGATGCTGCGCGATGACAGCGGGGCCGAAGATGCGGCGCAGGATGCGCTGGTGGCGGCGCTGTCGCACCTGCACTACTTCCGCGGCGACTCGCAGCTCGGCACCTGGCTCTATCGCGTCGGGGCCAACGCGGTGCTCATGACGATGCGGCGGGACCGGCGCAGCGCCCAGCGGACCCAGCGCGCCGCCGGCAGCCTGCCCAGGGAGAGCAGCTGGCTGCACGGCAGCGCCGATCTCCAGCCGGCGCAGACGCAGCTTGAGGGGGCGCAGCAGGCGCAGCTCCTGCGCTGGGCGATCGAGCGGCTGCCCGAGCACTACCGCTGCGTCGTCATCCAGTGCGATCTCGATGAGAAGCCGGTCCAGGAAGTGGCGCTGGCGCTGGGGCTTAGCGTGGGCGGGGTGCGCACCCGGCGCCTGCGGGCGCACCGCATGCTGCGCAGCACGTTGAGTCACCGCGCGCCGACTCCGATCTGAAGCTTTGGGCATACCGCGTGAGGCTCGCAGGGGAAATCCTCGGCGTGGTATCATGACCAGCTGTGCCCGTCCGTAAACCTGCTGCTGCTGACCCCCGGAAGCCTGCCAAGACCAGGCTTCGCCGCCCGCCGGCACCAGGCGGTAGCGTAAGTCCGAGCCCGGTGGAGGCCCCGGCGGTGCCGGCGAC
>DAOMZC010001112.1:0-2466 GCA_035437965.1 Pseudomonadota bacterium | reverse complement strand
CCTGGCGGGTCGGGGCCTGGCGGGTCAGGGCCTGGCGGGTCAGGGCCTGGCGGGCCGCCGCCCTCGGCTGCGCGCCTGCCGGCGGTCGATGGACAGGGGGCCGGGGCCGGTCCTGCCAGCTCGGTGAGGCGGGGGGGCGCGCTGGCGGCGCTGGCCGCGCGCGCGCCGGAGCTGTGGCTGGTGCTGCTGCTCGGGCTCGGGTCGGTGCTGTACTTCTGCTCGGTGATCGGGCAGGTCTGGTTTACCGCCCATGTGGTGTCGCTGGTGCTGCTCGGGCTGTACCTGCTGTGCGTCATGCCGCTGCGGCGGCCGCTGCTCGCCGGGGTGCTGCTCGGGCTCGTGTATCTGACGCGGCCGACGATGGCGGCGTTCGGCCTGGTGTTCGTGCTGGAGCTCCTGCGCGCCCACTGCCCCGAGCGCCGCTATCCGCTGTGGCCGCCAAGCCGGCTGCGAGCGCTGCCGCTGCGGCGGCTCGTCGGGCCGCTCGTGTGCTTTGCCCTGCCGCTCTTGGCCCTCTGCACCCTGGGCGCGGTCCACAACTACCTCCGCTTCGGGCAGCCGTTCGAGTTCGGCCACACCTACCTGACGACGATGCAGGCCGACAACATCCAGCGCTTCGGCCTGGTCAACTACCAGTACCTGTCGCGCAACCTGGCCGCCGCCTTCACGCTGCTGCCCAAGCTCCTGCCCAGCCCGCCGTACGTGCAGGTGAGCTATCACGGGCTGTCGCTGCTGCTGACCACGCCGGCCCTGGTCTACCTGCTGTGGCCGGCGCCGGTGGCGACCGACAGCGCGACCGCCGCGGCGCGCCGGCGCGAGCTGCGGCTGGCGCTGTGGGCGACGGTGGCGCCGATCGCGCTGGCCAGCTTCATGTATCAAAACGACGGCTACGTGCAGTTCGGGTTCCGCTTCAGCCTGGACTACATGCTGGCGCTCGTGATGCTGCTGTGGCTCGGGAGCCAGGCGGCGCTGGGCACTCTGCGGTTCCGCGCCCTGGTGCTGGTGGGCGTCGCGGTAAACACTTTTGGCGCCGTGACGTTTGGCCGGATGTGGCAGTTTTACTTTAATGGCTTCTTCCCAGTTCAGTGACTGCCCGGCGGCCGGGCGGCGCGGTGAGGCCGGCCCCGCGACCGCGCGGGCGGTGGCGGGGCGGCGCCGGGCCGGGAGCCGCCGATGAAGATCCTCGGCCTCAACGCCTATCACGGAGACGCCAGCGCCGCCCTGCTCGTCGATGGCAAGCTCGCCTACGCGATCGAGGAGGAGCGGCTGAACCGCCGCAAGCACTGCGCCGGCTTCCCGGCCCTGGCGGCGCGGGCGTGCCTGGACCTGGCGGGCGTCCGGCCGGGCGAGCTGGACCACATCGCCGTATCGCGCGACCCGCGCGTGCACCTTGCCTATAAGGCGCTGCATGTAGCCGAGCGCGCCCTGCGCGGCGGCGGCCGGGCGCTGCTGGCGCAGGTCGGCGAGCGCCTGCACAACCAGCGGCGGGTGCAGCGGGGTAGCGAAGCTCTGGCGGCGGCGCTCGGGGTGGCGCCCGAGGCGCTGCGGGCGACCTATCATCAGGTCGAGCACCACCGGGCGCACCTGGGCAGCGCGCTGTTCGCCTCGGAGTTCGCCGAGGCGGCGGTGCTGTCGCTGGACGGCTTCGGCGATTTCGTCTCGACGATGTGGGGGCGCGGGCAGGGCAGCCGCATCGAGGTCCTGGGCGAGGTGCGCTTTCCCCACTCGCTGGGGATCCTCTATACGGCGGTCACGCAGTGGCTCGGCTTCCCCAAATACGGCGACGAGGGCAAGGTCATGGGCCTGTCGGCCTACGGCGAGCCGCGCCTGCTGCCGGCGCTGCGGCGGCTCATCCACCTGCTCGACGATGGCAGCTTCCGCCTCGACCTCCGCTACTTCCGCCACAGCCGCGAGGGGGTCGACATGACCTGGGCGGAGGGCTCGCCGCGCCTGGGGCGGTTGTTTTCGCCGGCGCTCAGCGAGCTCCTGGGGGCGCCGGCGCGCGAGCCGCAGGCGGAGCTCGGCGACCTCCACCGCGATGTCGCGGCCAGCCTGCAGGCGCTGCTTGAAGAGGCGGTGCTGCACATCTGCCGCGGGCTGCACCGGCGCACCGGGCACACCAGCCTGGCGCTGGCCGGCGGGGTGGCGCTCAACTCGGTGGCCAACGGCAAGATCCTCGACCACACGCCGTTTCGCCGCCTGTTCGTGCAGCCGGCGGCGGGGGATAATGGCACCTCGCTCGGGGCGGCGCTGTGGGTGCAGCACCAGGTCCTCGGGGCGCCGCGGCGCTGGGTGATGACGCACGCCTACACCGGGCCGGAGTTCGATGAAGCGGCGTGCGCGGCGGCGCTGCGCGAGGTGCTGGGCAGCGCCCCCGGTGCGACCGGCGAGGTGATGGCCGTGGCCGGTGCGACCGGCGAGCAGACCGGGGCGGAGGCGGTGGCCGCGGGACACTGATCGCGACGA
>DAOMZC010001111.1:0-2467 GCA_035437965.1 Pseudomonadota bacterium | reverse complement strand
CCCTGGTCGTGGTGCCGGTGGTCTACACCTACCTCGACGGCATGGGGAGCTTCTTTGCCCGCTTGTGGGGCGGCGGCCAGGCGGCTCATCCCGAGCACGCTCCCCATCCAGGCGCCGGCGCTCACGGTGCCGGACTGGCGGCGGCGCACGCAAGCGGTCACGGTCACGCTCACTCGCCGGAGCTGACCGGCGCGCTGGCTAACCCGGCCCCCGCCGGCAGCCCAGACGGCCTCCACGGTCCTGACTCGCGCCCGCCCGGCCACCTCTAGCCTCTCCGGCGACACTCACACTGCGGTGAGCCGCTCCCGGCCCGCGCTCCGCCCAACTGAAGGGCGACGAGGGCCGGGGCCTTTTTTGCCTCCGAACCACGCGTGGACCAGGGTAGTATCGCCCCACTTGTGAGGTGAGCATGTCGACCCCAGCCCAAGCTTCCCCGTCGCCCAGGCCCGCGCGCACCGTGCGCTGCGGCCTCATCCAGATGCAGAACCCGATTAACGACGAGTCGCGCCCCGTCGCCGAGATCCAGGAGGCGATGTACCAGAAGCACCTCCCGCTCATCCACGAGGCCGGGGCCCGCGGCGTCCAGATCCTGTGCCTGCAGGAGATCTTCAACGGCCCCTACTTCTGCCCCTCGCAGGACCGCCGCTGGTACGACGCCGCCGAGGCCGTGCCCGGCCCCACCGTCGAGCGCCTCGCCCAGATCGCCAAGCAGTACGGCATGGCGATGGTCGTCCCGGTGTACGAGCGCGCCCTGGCCGGCGTCTACTACAACACCGCGGCGGTGCTCGACCACGACGGCAGTTACCTCGGCAAGTACCGCAAGATCCACATCCCGCAGACGAGCGGCTTCTGGGAGAAGTACTTCTTCAAGCCCGGCAACCTCGGCTACCCGGTGTTCAAGTTGTCCTCGGGCGTCACCATCGGCGTCTACATCTGCTACGACCGCCACTTCCCCGAAGGCGCGCGCGCCCTGGGCCTGCACGGCGCCGAGATCGTGTTCAACCCCTCGGCCACGGTCGCCGGCCTGTCGCAGTACCTGTGGAAGCTGGAGCAGCCGGCGCACGCGGTGGCCAACGGCTACTTCATGGGCTGCATCAACCGCGTCGGCACCGAGGCCCCGTGGAACATCGGCTCGTTCTACGGCACCAGCTACTTCGTCGATCCGCGCGGCAGCTTCGTCGCCGTCGCCAGCGAGGACAAGGACGAGCTGGTCGTCGCCGAGCTCGACCTGTCGATGATCGAGGAGGTCCGCCGCACCTGGCAGTTCTACCGCGACCGCCGGCCCGAGACCTACGACGACCTCACCGAGCAGCTCCCGTAGCGACGGACTCCGGCTCGCGGTCCCTCTACGGTGGGGCCCGTCCTCGGCGGCATCTTAAAAGCGGCGGTCCTGCGCGGGGCAGAGTATGCGTGAGCAGAACCGGGTCATCGCCTGCGCCCGGCGAAGCTAGCGGCGGTCCTGCGCGGGGCAGAGTATGCGTGAGCAGCGCGCAGGTCGGCCGCGCCCAGCCCGAGCGGCGCCCGCCAAGGTGCCGGCGCCGGCGCTGCTCCGGGCTGGATTTTTCTTCGGCTCCCGCTTCAGGATGGAGGTCGAGGTAGAGCAGATGCGCGGACTCTGGAGTTCTTATCGCGGCTGGTGCGGGCTGGCGCTTGCTGTCATGTTCCTCGGTCCGGGGGAAGACAAGAGCGCCGCCGCCGCCGAGCCGCGCTGGGAGGCCGGGGTCATGCAGCCGGTGCCGGCCGGGGCCCGGGTCCGCCTGGAAGCGGGCCGGTCGGAGTTTTTCCTCGGCGAGAACGTCCTTGTCCACTTCATCCTCGAGAACGTCGGCAGCCAGCCGTTCGAGATGGCGTTTGGCGGCGACTACCGCGGCGCCAGCCGGGCGCTGCGGTTCAAGGTCACCGCGACCGATGAAGCCGGCCGCATCGCAGAGGACCCCGATCCGTCGCCGCTCAACTTCGGCGGCCTCGGCGGGACGCGCACGCTCAAGCCGGGTGAGCGGTTTGTCCAGTCGCTGCCGCTCATGCGCTACGCCCAGCTCGAGCGACCCGGGCGCTACAAGATCGTCGCCACCCACGATTTCGGCTGGAAGGCCGGTCCCCTTCCGCACCCGACCGGCGAGCTCACCCTGACCTTCCGCCTGCCCGACGCCGCCCAGGCCGAGCAGGTGCTGGCGCAGATGGAGAAGCTGCCCACCGATCCGAGCACCCGCTTCGGGGAGAAGGCGCGCGACTATGCCGACTTCAGCTGCCTGCGGGCGCCGGCGTATCTCGGGCCGCTCGTGCGACGGGCGCAGGCGGGGGTGCCCTACGCGCTCGCCGGTCTGGAGCAGATCCCGACGCCCGAGGCCACCGCGGCTCTCATTCAGCTGGCCGGCGCCGCCGACCCCAAGGTTGCCCGGGCGGCGGCGCTGTCGCTCACCGGCCGGCTGCCCGCTGCGGCGCCGGCCAAGGGGGCCTGGACCGGCGG
>DAOMZC010001110.1:0-2470 GCA_035437965.1 Pseudomonadota bacterium | reverse complement strand
GCGGCGCTGTCTGCCGGGGGAGTCGGTGCGGCGGTGGTCGGCATGAGGGTCCTCCGTTTTCGGCGGCTGCGCAGCCTCCGGTGCCCGCCTCCTCCTCGCGCAGCGCGCTCAGAAAAATTCGATTCATCATACCACGTTAGCCGCGCCGCCCAGGGACCCGACCGGCGGGCCCCGACGACTGGCCCGCTCAATTTTGCTCGGGCCCGCCGTCCTGTGGTAAGAGCGCACCGGCATGGAGGTGCGCTTTTTGTGCCAGCCCCGGGTAATTCCTGCCGCAACCGGCCGGCCTGCGCTAGATTATGGGGCTTATTGCCCGGCTCCCCGACCGCTCGGTCCGCGCGCGCCGCTGCCAAAAGCCCCCGGGCCCCGCGCCCAAGCCCCGATGAGGCGATTTCATGTCCGCTGCCCCCGACGTAAAAACCCCGGCGAGCCCCGCGCTGTCCATCGTCATCCCGATCTACAACGAGGAGGGAATCCTCCACGCCGCGGTCGTCGATCTGATCGACCGCCTGGCCTCTGCCGCGGCCCACAACCCGATCTTCGGCAGCTATGAGATCCTGCTTAGCGAGAACGGCTCCTCCGACGGCACGGTCGCGGTCGGGCAGGAGCTCGCGGCGCGCTATCCGCAGGTGCGGCTCGACTCGCTCGGGCGGCCAAACTATGGCGCGGCGCTCAAGGCGGGCATCCTGCGGGCCGCCGGCACCTACGTGCTGTGCGACGAGATCGACCTGTGCGACGTCGACTTCTACGTCCGCGCGCTGCAGCTCTTGGAGCCGGGCGCGGCAGAGCTCGTCATCGGCAGCAAGGCGATGAGCGGCGCCAACGACCGCCGGCCGCTGCTGCGCCGGGCGGCGACGCTGACCATCAACAGCATGCTGCGGGTGCTGGTCGGCTTTCACGGCACCGACACCCACGGGCTCAAGGCGTTCCGGCGCGAGCGCCTGCTCGGCACGGTGCAGCGCTGCGTCGTCGACAAGGACCTGTTCGCCTCCGAGTTCGTCATCCGCGCCGAGCGCGAGGGGCGGCTCCTGCGCGAGATCCCGGTGCACATCGCCGAGAAGCGGCCGCCGTCGATAAACCTCGTCAAGCGGGTGCCCAACGTGCTGCGCAACCTGGCGCGCCTGACCTACATCATCCGGGTCAAGGGGTAGGTCCGCCGCGAAGGGACGCCGATGAAGCTGCTCGATCGTCTGCTGCGTCGCCCGCGCGCCCTGCTCGTCGCGATGCTGCTCGTCAGCGCGCTGGGCCTGCCGCTTTTGCTTCGCATCAACCTGCAGGGGGATCTGGTTGATCTCTTGCCCCGCTCGTCGAGCGCGGCGCAGACCTTCGCGACGTTCAACCAGAAGCTGGCCGCCGGGCAGGAGCTGATCGTCCTTGTCACCTGCGCCGACCCCGAAAAGCTCACCGACTTCGCCGAGCGCTACGCGGCGGCGCTGCGCGCCCACCCGGAGGTGCAGCAGGTCACCTACCGCATCGCCCAGGACTCGCTGCGCTACCTGCGCGACCACTTGCTCCTGCTGCTCAATGACGCCGACCTCGATGAGCTGGCGCGGCGGCTGACCCCGGAGGCGCTGCAGCGGCGGGCCGCCGAGCTGCGCGGGCTGCTCTCCGCCCCCGGTGGCAGCGCCATGGCGCCGCTGCTCACCGCCGATCCGCTGGAGCTGGTGCCGCTCATCACCGCGCGGCTGTCGAGCGGGCTGCAGGTCGACGCGCGCTCGGGCCACCTGCGCACCGCCGACGGGACGGCGCTGCTGATTAAGATCCGGCCGCGCTTCCCGCCGCTGCAGTGGGAGCGCGGCGAGCGCCTGGTCGCCGACCTCGGCGCCCTGTGCGGAAAGATGGGTGGCAAGTGCGTCACTAAGACGGTCGAAAACCGCGCGACGCCGCGCGTGGCGTGCACCGGCAGCTACGCCTTCCCGCCGTACTTCCGGAGGTGGATGGAGGCCGACATGACGCGCTCGACGCTCTTGTCGGTGGGGGCGGTGCTGCTGCTGTTCGGCGGGTTCTTCCGCTCGCTGCGCATCCTGCCGCTGGTGCTGCTGCCGCTGCTCTTGGCCGGGGTGTGGACGGCGGCGGCGGCGGCGCTCTTGTTTGGCCGCATTAGCGCGGTGTCGATGGCGTTCGCGACGATCCTGGTGGCGATCGGGATCGACGTGCCGATCCAGCTTTATACCCGGCTGCGTGAGGAGCTCGGGCGCGGCCCGCCGGCTGCGGGCAAGACCGCGCAAGACCTTACCCGCGAGACGATCTGCCTTCTGGCCGGTCCCTCGGTGGTGGCGACGCTCGGCCCGGCGGCGGTGTTCTTCTGCTGCGGCCTGTCCGACTTCCGCGGCCTGAACCAGCTCGGGATCCTCGCCGGGGTCGGGCTGTGCCTGAACTGCGTCGCCATGCTCACCGTGTTCCCGGCGCTCCTTTTGGTGCTGCCGACCCGGCTGTGGCTCGGCAAGCCGCCGGCGCGGGCGCGGCGGTC
>DAOMZC010001109.1:0-2471 GCA_035437965.1 Pseudomonadota bacterium | reverse complement strand
TCCATTGAAGAAACCGCGCCCTCTGGCCTCTCTGGCCCGCTGGCTCCCTCTGCCGGCCGGCCTCGATTGACAGTCGCGTCCCCGCGCACCTAAAGTCCCGGTCCGGCGCGCGACCCCGCAACAGCCCGCCGCTCTCCACCCAAACCGAAGTTACAGAGGGAATCATGACCACCAGCCGAAATCAGCTCGGGACGCTCCTTGCTTGTGTGCTCTCACTTGCCGCCTGCGGCACTCCGGAGCAAGCAGACAAGGACCAGCTAGCGCCTCCCCTGTCCGAAGAGGAGCCAAAGAAGATCATCCCCGGCATGACCGAGTTCATGATCACGCGGCCGACGATCAACCGCATGTGGGGCAGCGGTGACAAGGACGTCTGGGGCGTCGGGCAGGGAGCGGTCGTGGTTCACTGGGACGGCAAGGCCTGGCAGCGAATCGCCGTTCCCACCGGCAACAACCTCCTCGCCATCTGGGGCAGCAGCGACAAGGACGTCTGGGCGGTCGGTGAGGGCGGCATCGTCATTCACTTTACCGGCAGCCGCTGGACGCGGGTGACGACTCCGGTGCCGGACTCCGCGGCGCTAAATGATGTCTGGGGGACCGCTGACGATGACGTCTGGGCGGTGGGCGACACCGGCGTCATCATCCATTACGACGGCAGCGCGTGGTCAAGCATCAGCATGCCGGCGATCAATAACCTCCTCACCGTGTGGGCCGCCACCAAGACCGATGCCTGGATCGGCGGCGACCTGGGGATGCTCCTGCACTGGGACGGCACGACGTGGAACGAGGTCCCTAGCGGCACCGCCATCGCCACCGTCCACATCCGCGGCACCTCGGGAAGCAAGGTGTGGGCCGCCAAGCAGAACTCCGAGATCTGGAACTGGAACGGTACCAAGTGGTCGGCGAGCGGGGCGGGCGTCAGCGGCCAGCGCCTGTGGATGACCAGCGACAGCGATATCTGGATCTCCGGCAGCTCCTACGTCTATCACTATAACGGCACCAGCTGGATGAGCAGCTTCTCCTCCTCGACCAGCGCGGTCTGGAGCACCAGCGGCAGCAACGCCTGGATCTTCTCCTCGTACGACATCTATCACTATAACGGTACGAGCTGGGACTACCGCTGGTAGGCTCTGTTTAAAGGCAGCAGCTGACGGCGCGGCCCTTGCTGCAGTCGCCGTAGACATCGATGGCGCCGAGCTGGTTGACGTAGGTTCCGTAGTCGCCGCCGCCGCTGTTGTTCCAGCTGCTGCAGCTGTAGGCCCCAAGGTAGCGCGCCGAGTCGGTCACGCCGCTGTTGGCGACCGAAGTACTGCTGACGGTGCTGGAGTCGATCCAGGCGCCGTCGCTCGGCACCGCGGCGGCGGAGTTTGCCCGCACGAACTCCGCGGCGTGGCACATGTGCGCGCCGGTGAAGGCCGCGGCGCACAGCGCGTGCATCTTCCACCGTCCACCCGCGGCGCCGGTGATGGTGCTGGTGGTGAAGCCGGCAAAGCGCGCCTTGGTCGGGGTGTTGCAGCAGGCCAGCGGTCGCGCGGTGCTGCAGTCGCCGTAGACATCGATGGTGCCCAGCGAGTTCACCGTGGTGCCGTAGTCCCCGCCGCCGGTGTTGTTCCAGCTGCTGCAGGAATAGGCGCCGAGGTAGCGCCCGGCCTTGACCGAGCCGTTGTTGGCCACCGCGTTTCCCGAGGTGGTGCTGGAGTCCAGCCAGGCCCCGCTCGAAGGCGGCGCCTCGCCGGAGGTGGCCTGGATGTACTCGGCGGCGTGGCACAGGTGGGCGCCGGTGAACGCGGCGGCGCACAGCGCGTGCATGCCGGTGCGACCGCCCGCGACCTTTCCGTTATACGACGCCGAGGTGAAGCCGGCGAAGCTCGGGACGTCCTCGGTGACGGCGCCGCCGGGGCCGGGCGGACCTGCGGCCCCCGGGTTGCCGCGGTCCCCCTTATCACCCTTGTCACCTCTGTCACCCTTGTCGCCCTTGGCACCCGCCGCGCCGGCCGGTCCTGCCGCGCCGGTCGGTCCCGCGGCGCCGGTCGGTCCCGCAGGTCCGATCGCCCCGGCGGGTCCGGTCGCCCCGGCCGGTCCGGTTGCCCCGGTCGGTCCCGCGGCGCCGGTCGGTCCGGCGGGTCCGGTCGCCCCGACCGGCCCGGGATCTCCTCGGTCACCCTTGGGGCCGGGATCGCCCTTGGGTCCCGGCTGCCCGATCGGACCCTGCGCCCCGGGGTCGCCTTGGACTCCCATCTGCCCCGGGTCTCCTTTGTCCTTGTCGCCCTGGGTACAGCCGGACATAAGGGGCATGGAGAGAGACAAGCCAGCGCACAGCATCCAGAGGGCAGGTCGCATATTAATCCTCGCGGCGGTCGGTTGGTGAGTTGGGCGGAACCTAACACAACCGGGCGGGGCCGCGCTGGACATCCTGTCGCGCTTAGTACAGCGCCCCGCAAATGCGTGACCACCCCGAATTTCACGCTGCCCGA
>DAOMZC010001108.1:0-2472 GCA_035437965.1 Pseudomonadota bacterium | reverse complement strand
TCGCCGGACCGGGCGCAGCCGCGCTGGCGGTGGCCCGCGCCGTGTCCTCTTCCTGGGCGCACGTGGATCTGGCCGGCGGTAGCCGCACCAGCGGCGGTGAGGAAGACGAGCGCCGCCCGGGCGCCGAGCCGAGTGGCAGTGACGACAGTCCGCCACCGCTCGTGCGGCTGATGCCCGCCGAGCCGCCGCCCCCCGAGGTGCCGGTAAAATACGCCCACATCGTCGGCGTCAAGTTCCGCGCCGCCGGCCCCATCGTCGAGCTCGACTGCGGCGACAAGAGCTACGCCAAGCAGGACTGGCTCATCGTCGACAGCGAGCGCGGCCAGCGGCTCGCCCGGGTGGTCATCGCGACCACCAAGACCTACGCCCTGGGCCCCCTGCGCCGCGTCATCCGCCGCGCCCGCCCCGACGAGATCGCGGCGCAAGGCGACGCCAGCCGGATCGAGGCCGAGGCCTACCGCTTCTGCAAGGAGCGGCTGCGCGAGCGCCGGCTGGCGATGAAGCTGGTCGCCGCCGAGGTCACCTCCGGCCACAAGGCGACCTTCTACTTCGCTTCGGAGGAGCGGGTCGACTTCCGCGACCTCGTGCGCGATCTGGCGCAGCGCTTCCACCTGCGCATCGAGATGCGCCAGATCGGCGCCCGCGACGGCGCCAAGGCGGTGGGCGGCATCGGCTCGTGCGGGCGCGAGCTGTGCTGCACGACGTTCCTGCCGGCGTTTCAGCCGGTGTCGATCCGCATGGCCAAGGATCAGGGGATGGTCCTGAATCCTTCCAAGCTGGCCGGGCAGTGCGGGCGGCTCAAGTGCTGCCTGGTCTACGAGCACCAGATGTACAAAGAGATGGGCCGCGGCCTGCCCAAGGTCGGCAAGAAGGTGGTGACGCCGAGCGGGCCGGGCCGGGTGCTCGACCTGGACATCCTCGGCCAGCGGGTGCGAGTGCTGCTCGAAGAGGGCGGGGCGCAGACGTTCACCGCGGCCGAAGTGCGCTCGCTGCACGCCGCCGGTGGGGCGCCGTCGGGCAAGACCCCCGAGGCGGCCGAGCTCACCGACCTGCCGGCCGACCTGCCGGCCGACCTCGCCGAGCCCTCGGACCCGGCATTCAGCCCCGAGCTTCGCGACTTCCCGGACGATGCCGGCTTCAGCGACGCCCCTGGTCCGCACCCGGCGAGCCCGGACGAGCGGACCGGCCTGTGAGCGCCGCCGCCCAAGCCGACCCGACAATCGGCGACGACCCGCGCTAGACCGCTGTATACTTGGAAATTGCTATGTCCGCGAAAGCCAAGCGGGTTCTGGTCTTATCACCGCACATCGACGACGGTGAGTTCGGCTGCGGCGGCACCGTCGCCCGTCTCGCTCGCGAGGGCTACGAGGTCTTCTACGCCGCCTTCTCGACCGCCGAGGCCTCGGTGCCGCCCGGCTACCCGCCCAACATCCTCGAGGTGGAGGTCCGCGAAGCGACCCGCCATCTCGGCATCGAGCCGAGCCGCCTTTCCATCTTCCGCTACGCCGTGCGCACGCTGCCGCACCACCGGCAGCAGATCCTCGAGGACATGGTCTGCATGAAGCGCGACATCGCGCCCGACATCGTGCTCCTGCCGTGCAGCCACGACCTGCACCAGGACCACGAGACCGTCACCCGCGAGGGTCTGCGCGCCTTCCGCAACGGGACCCTGCTCGGCTACGAGATGCCGCGCAACAACATCACCTTCACGGCGCAGTCGTTCGTGGTGATAAGCGAAGAGGATCTGCAGGCCAAGATCCGCGCCCTCAAGTGCTACGAGTCGCAGAAGTTTCGCGGCTACACCGACGAGCGCTACATCCGCGCCCTGGCCACCACGCGTGGGGTCCAGATCGGCGTCGAGCTGGCCGAGTCCTTCGAGGTGCTGCGCTGGGTGATGCCGCTGTAGCTGCTCCGGCGCCCGGGGCGGGCGGCTCGCCGCCGCTGTGGCGCGCGGTGCTGGCGATGCTGGGGACGCGGGCGGCGCTGCTGCCGCTGTCGTTCCTGCAGGGGGCGCTGCTGGCGCGCGCGCTCGGTCCGGCGGGCGTCGGGCGGTATAGCGCGGCGCTCGTCGCCCTCAACGTGCTGGTCACGGTGCTGTCGCTGGTGGCCTTTCACGACCTGCAAGCGAAGATTGCGGAGTGCGGCGGCGACGGGGCCCAGGGCATCGAAGCCTTCTGCAATCAGAACGACGGCGAAGGCTGGATGCTGCCCGAGACGCTGCGCCTGGCCGACTACGGCCTGGGCCACGACGACCGGGCGAAAGTGCACCAGCCCGTGCGCGAATGCTTCGGCCCCCGGTTCTACGATTGGCAGTTGGCCCAATCGGCCGAGGAGTCGTGGAAGGAGTGCCACCTGCACGCCCGGAACCTGCTCGGCGAGGAGGGGTACCAGAAGCTGCTGGATGAGATTGCTGGCCGTGGCCGTAGCGAATCGCCCGCCGGGGAGAGGGAGGCGGCCGGGGATCGGACGCTG
>DAOMZC010001107.1:0-2474 GCA_035437965.1 Pseudomonadota bacterium | reverse complement strand
CTGGCGCTGTACCGCACCTACCGCTCCGCCGAGGCCCGCCCCTACGTCGAGAAATTGGCGACGATGCTGCCCGGCGATCGCAGCGTGCTGACGCTGCTGGCGCGGGTGCGCGGCCTCACCGGGGACCCGCAGGCGGCGCTCGCCGCGGCCGACCGCGTGCTGCAGGTGGACGCCGAGTCCGAAGACGGCCACCACCAGCGCCTGCTCGCGCTGCGCGAGCTCGGCCGCCCCGCCGAGGCCGCCGAGGCCGAGCGCCGCTACCTCTACTACCGCCGCCCGGTCGAGCAGGATCAGGCGCTGCGCCAGCAGTTCCGCGCCCGCGAGCCCGAGCGGGTCGACGAGGACGTGCTCGCCCACACGCACACCCTGCGCCTGGCCACCGGCGCGCCCTAGCGCTCGCGGCAGGGGTTGCACCGCCGGACCGGGTGCGCATTTCTATTTTCAAATAGAGTTCTATATCACAAAATAAATTTGGAATTTAAATCACATCCCTTCGCCCTGAGGGGGGCCTGGGGGGAGGAGCTCAAGATGCGAAGAACACTGCCAGTTTTGTTGATGGGCTGTCTGGCGGCCTGCGGCCCGACCCAGGGCGGCACCGGCGTAAACGGTCAAAACGGTGCCCAGGGTGAGCCTGGTCCGGCCGGTCCGGCCGGTCCGCAGGGTCCGGCGGGCACGCCCGGCGCGACCGGTCCCAAGGGCGACCCGGGCTCGAGCACCGTCGACTCCAGTCTGTCGTCGATCTCCCCGTCGGCGGTGCTCGGCGTAAGGCCGGTCACCGTGACCATCACCGGCGTCGGCAGCCACTTCAAGGCGGGCACGACCGTCGTCGACTTCGGCGACCCGGCGGTGACCGTCACCAAGCTGAACGTCGGCAGCGCCACCAACCTGAGCGTCACGCTCAACCTCGCTCCGGGGGCGGTCATCGGCGCCCACAACGTCACCGTCACCACCCCCGGCGCAGGACCCGCGGGCGCCAACGAGCAGCTGGTGCTGCAGGGCGGGCTGACCGTGCAGGCCTCGCTGTACTCGGAGCTGCCGGCGGGCGTCATGGCGGCACCGGCCGTGCCGCAGGGCGGCCTGGTGACCGTCCAGCTGCGCAACCTCGACTATCGCGACAATCCGTTTGACCCGCTGACGGTGCGGCCGACCGGCGGCGTGGTGGCGCTGCTCGCGCTGGCCTCGCCGCCGACGCCGCTTCTGAACACGACGACCTACGGCAACCTCGGGCTGGTCGACGCGCTGGCGACTGCCGGCACCGGTCTGGGGATGACGCTGTCGACGCAGACGCCGCTCGGCACGGCGGTGCAGTTCGTCTCCGATCCCAAGGATCCCAATGCGCCGCAGGTGACGGCGACCACGCCGGTGGTGCTGAACGCCGGGGCGCCGGTCGGCAACCAGCTGATCGGCGCCAACTACCGGACGGTGCTCTACAAGTTCACCGCGCCGGCGGATAACTACGTCACCCAGCTCACCCTGAGCGCGCTCGGGGCGGGCCTGCTCGGCGGCGTCACCGCGGCACCGCGGGTGCAGGGCTACATGGCGCCGAACTCGGGCCGGTTTGCCGACGGGCTGCCCATCGACACCTCGGCGACCGTGGTCGCGGGCATGCTGCAGGGGCGCAACACAGTCTTGTACATGCCCAAGATCGGCGACTACTACTTCGCCGTGTTCACCGACAACCTCAGCGGCAGTACCAACCACTCGTTCAGCATGCTCGCCAAGACGACGCTCGGCACCGCGGTCGTGCTGAAAGAGCCGGCGGGCGGCGACACCGCGGCGCTGCCGGTGGCGACGGTCATGCTCGACAAGTACTACTATGCCACCGACGGCGCGATCGACGCCGCGGGGGACACCGACTACATCAAGTTCACCTCGGCCAAGACCGGCCGGGTCTACGCCACCGTGCAGAACGGCAGCGGCGCGCGCATCGGCGTCGGCATCTACGCCGCCGACTGCAGCACGGTCGTCGACCCCAACGCCGTGCTGCCGGCTCTGCCGCCGCCCGGCGCCGCGAGCCAGGAGACTGCGGTGACCATGGGCACGCAGTACTGCCTGCGCGTAACCGGCCAGGCCGCCGCCGCCTATCAGCTGCAGCTCGCGCAAGACCTGCCCTAGCCCATCCCTTGGGCACACCCAGCAATTCCTTCGCAAGCCAATAGGCGCGGGCCGACCGGAGATGTTTTCGTCGGGGCTTGTCCCCGGCGGAAACATCGCAGGGAAGGGGGACCCGCGCCGCTGTATTTTGCGGCTGTGCCCCTCCGATAAGCCCTAGGCCGTCCTTGGGCACATCTAGCAATTCCTTCGCAAGCCAATAGGCGTGGGCCGACCGGAGATGTTTTCGTCGGGGCTTGTCCCCGGCGGAAACATCGCAGGGAAGGGGGACCCGCGCCGCTGTATTTTGCGGCTGTGCCCCTCCGGTAACTAAACCGCGCCCCGCCCCAAACCTGAAGTTTGGTCGGCGCAAAAAATACCCC
>DAOMZC010001106.1:0-2477 GCA_035437965.1 Pseudomonadota bacterium | reverse complement strand
GGCGGCGGCTTCGGCGGCGGCGGCGGTGGCGGCTATCCGGGCGGCAGCGGCGGCTTCGGCGGCGGCGGCGGCGGCGGCGGCGGCAACCCCGATGCCCCTTCCCAAGTCGCGACCGCGAGCGTCTTTGGCGGCGGCAGCGGTGTCGGGTTTGGGAATGATCTGTCCGATGCTCCGATCGGCGCCGGCGGCGGCGGTCTGGGGGCCGGCGGCGTGATCTTCGTCCACCAGGGCACGGTGTCGATCGTAAACAGCACCCTGACCGGCAACACGGCGCAGGGCGGCGGCGGCAAGAGTCAGTACAAGAGCCACGGCGGCCGGGCGCTCGGCGGCGCCATCTTCAATCTCAATGGCACGGTGTCCATCTTCAACAGCACCCTGGCCTACAACACGACCCGGGCCGGCACCAACATCGCCGCCGCCACCCCCGAGCTGGCGCAAGGCGGCGCCGTCTACAACCTGACGCTCGGTCAGGGCGCTCCGCCGGCAACGCTGCACCTTGGCAACAGCATCCTTTCCAACAGCTTGTCGAGCGGCGCCATCCTGGACCTTATAAACGACGACCAGCAGGGCAAGACGGTGACCGTTCTGGATAGCAGCGGTCCCAACCTGGTCACTGACTGCAACTTCTGTGATGACCCGGTCCTGGTCGGCAACCTCCGGTTCGTGGTCAAGCAGGACCCGCTGCTGGACCCCCTGGCCAAAAACGGAGACGCGACAGAGACGCTCGCCCCCCGAGCGGCAAGCCAGGCAATCGGCCGCGGCGAGCCGAGTCTGTGCACCGGAGGCGTGGTGGGCGGCGTAGATCAGCGGAATCAAGAGCGCCCGCCAAGCTGCACTCTGGGCGCCTACGAGTCCAGTCCCGGCAGCGGTGCGGCCGCCACCGGCTGCCAGCTCGGTCAGCGGACCGCCGCCGGTCCGCGCGCCCTGTCTGGGCTGCTGTTCGCGGCGCTGGGCCTGCTGCTCCTTCGCCGCCGCCGGACCTGCTGATTCATCCTTGCAGGCGACGCGGCTGCCTACCGAGAGCCCGCGGGAACAACCTCCAGCTGACGCGGCGGCGGTACGGCGATGAGCAGCACGCCACCGCCCACCACTCCCAGCCCCACGCCGAGCAGCGCCCCGCCAACAGCACCTGTCTCATGAACGACCGGGCACAAGCCTCCTTCGACCAGCGGAGTTCCGACACAGGAGCCATCGGCAGCCAGGGCCGCGGCGCCAAAGCCGATAAGGAGCACTCCGGTCGCGACGGCTGCGGCCCCGGCATAATAACGCCAGCGCGGGCGCGGCGGACGGACAAGGCGCAAGGTCGGTGCCGCTGCCGCGGCCTTCACTTCCGGCTGCAGCTCGACGGTCAGAGCGAGCTTGTCGCCTTCGGGAATCGTCACCCGGCGGCGCGCGATGAGCGAGCCAGGCAGCCGCAGCTCCACCTCCAGCGGTCCCGCCCAGCGCGCCTTCTCCAGCGGCGTCAGCCCCTGACGCTGATCTCCTATCCACACTTCCGCGCCGGTGGGCTTGGAGTCGATGGCCAGCAGCCCCGTCGGCCGCCGCTTGGCCTCGGCAATCAGTCCGGGCAGCGCGCTCTGGAATGCGGTCGTCGCATCGTTCAGCTCACAGCTTCCCGGGCAGCCGACTTCCAGGCGCGCGGCGATTTCGCCAACGGTGGCGTGCAGCAGCTCCAGGCCGATCTTGCGTCCGGCGTCGCTGCCGCCTTGAACCAGCACCCGCAGGGCGTAGTCGGCGCCGTTTTCCCGCGCCAGCCGCGCCTGGCAGGGCAGCGTATCCAGGCAGCTTGCCAGGCTGCGATCGCGGACGGTCTCCAGCGCCGCGGCGCGCCGCAGTGGTGAGAAGTGCTCGGCCTGCAGCGCGGTGTCGATGGCGCGCGCCAGCTGCTTCTGCGCCTCGACGATCGGACCCTGATAGTCATCGACGAGCAGCATGACCGGCACCACGGACAGGACAACGCTCCGGGTCGGCGCGGAGTAGCGGAGCTCGACGAAGCGGGCGAGCTGAATCTCGACCGACTCCTCGTGCTGCTGGCCGCCGAGCTGCAGCAGGATCTTGTGGACGCCCGGCGCCACCAATATCGGCTGCGACAGCGGCAGGCTCCCGAGCAGCCGGCCATCGCAGAACAGCAGGGTTCCGACCTCGCCGACGACCTGCAGCTTGCCGTGGGGGGGCCGCGGCAGGCTCAGGATTCTCTCGGCCTCCTTCTGCTCGGGGGACTCCGCGCTCGCTTCCTGCTGCGGATCGGACAGATACCGGCGCATCAGATCCTGAGCATCCAGAGTCCGTCCTTCGCCCTGCGCCAGCGCCCCCAGGTAGTACAGGATCTCGGGCCGCGGCCACTTGAGATACGACGCCGTGATCGCCTGGATGGCGGTCGCGAAGTCGCGGTTGATCAAGGCGGTGATCCCTTGCTGCAGCGAGCGCTGAGCGGCAAGCTGCGCCGCCGTGGCCCGGGGCTTATGGGCTCCGCCGTG
>DAOMZC010001105.1:0-2480 GCA_035437965.1 Pseudomonadota bacterium | reverse complement strand
AGGCGTGGACCGGCGTGCCGCAAAGCTTCGAGTGCACCGAGAAGCTGTCGTTCGAGCCCGGCGCCCGCGATCGCTCGTGGCTGATCCCGGCGTTCGCCCACCCGGGCGGCTACGCCGGAATTCAGCCGGGCTTTGGCCAGCGCCACGCCGCCTTCATGCGCGCCTACCCCAAGACCGCGGTCGTCGCCGCGATGCTGCACGACGAGACCCGCGGCGAGGTCAGCGCGGATCGCCACGGCCGCCCCAAGATCCGCTACGAGCTGACCGCGGACGATGCGGTGGCGCTGTGGCGGGGCGTGCACGCCGCGGCCGAGATCCTCCTGGCGGCGGGGGCGCGCCAGGTCATGGTGCCGCTCGCCACCCCGCTGGTCGCGCGCACCGCGGCCGAGCTGGCGCCGCTCCTGCGTCACCGGTACCGGCCGCTCGATCCGGTGCTCACCTCGGTGCATCCGATGGGCAGCCTGCCGCTCGGTGGCGATCCGCGGCGGGCGGTGGTCGATCCGCAGGGGCGGCACCACCAGCTGCGCGGGCTGTACGTCGCCGATGGCAGCCTGTTTCCTACCTCGCTCGGCGGCCCGCCGCAGATTTCCATCTACGCCGCCGGGCGCAAGGTGGCGCGGACGGTGTGCGCAGATCTGCAGCGCGCGCCCGGTCGCGCCGGAACTCCGTAGCGCGATGGCACATCTACCCTCTCGCGGCCCTCGCCCGCGGCAACGCCAACGCGGGCCGGAGCTCCGTAGCGCGTCGGCACGTCTACCCGGCTTCAAGCGGCCAGCGACGAGCGCGGCGACTCTGCTGGTGAAACGGACGGCGCGGCGCGGCTGGCTGCTCGGGCTGGCGCTGCTCGGCGGCTGTGCGGCCTGGCACGATCTGTTTCAGCGCGATCGCGGCAATGCGGAGCTGCTCGCCCAGACGCTGCGCGAGCCGGCCCCGGTGCAAACCGATGTCGCGATCGCCCTGGGCTGTCCTACCGACGGGGACGGCACGGCCTCGGAGTGCCTGCAGTGCCGGGTGCGCGCCGCGGTCAAGGCGGTGCGCGAGCAGCGCGTCAAGGCGGTGATCTTCTCGGGCGGCGCGGCCCACAACCGCTATGTCGAAGGCGAGGTCATGGCCGAGCTGGCGAGCCAGAGCGGCGTCCCGCGCGACCGCATCTTCATCGAAGGGCAGTCGCTGACCACCTGGCAGAACCTGCGCTACGCGCAGCGCATCATGCGCGACCACGGGTTTTCGACCGCGCTGCTCATCTCGGCGTCAAATCATCTGCCGCGCGCCCGCCGGTTCGCCGAGTACTACCACATCCCCGTCGCTGTACTCGGCTGCGAAGAGTAGCCGCGGCGGCCCCTTGAGGTGCGGGCGACCCGCCGCCGCAGGTCTCTCGGGTGTCGGGACAGCGTCGGCCGGCGCTCACCAGCCGGCGAACGCGGACTACTTGGCCGGAGCAGCAGCGGCTGCCTTGTCGGTCTTGGCCGCCGCCTTGCTGACTTTCAGGGCGTGCAGCTTCTGGTTGATCTCGTTGATCGCTTTGCCGTCGGCCTTGACCTTGTCCTTGGCCGCCTTGGCGGCGTCTTTGTCCGCTCCCTTGGCGGCGTCCGCGGCGGCCTTCTTATCGGCGGCGAGCTGCTCGTTGGCCTTCTTCAGCTCGGCCAGGAGATCCTCGCGCGTGGCACCGCTGGCCGGCGCCGCCGCCTTGTCTGCCGCGGGCTTGTCTGCCGCAGGCTTGGCCGCCGCAGGCGCAGGCTTGGCTGCCGCATCGGCCGGGGCTGCCTTGACCGGAGCGGCCGGCTTGTCCTGGGCGAGCGCCCCGCTTGCTGACAGAAGGGCGATGCCGGCACCAACAACAACAGAACGGATGTAAGTCTTCATTTTGACTGCGTGCCGCAAATCCGGACGCGTGTCAAGGAACACCCAGGGGTCGCCAGGTCCGCGCGCGCGCTGCTAGGATGCAGGGCGATGGATGAAGCGGCTGTGAGCCCGGAAGCGGCGGGCGGGGTCTTTGGCCGCGAGCGGCGGGCGCTGACCGTGGGGATCTTGCTCGCGGTGATGGCGTTTGCGGCCGAGGGGATGGGCGTCGTCCCGGCGCTGCCGACGGCGGTGCGGGCGCTCTCTGGCCTGCCGCTGTTCGGCTGGGTCTTCAGCTCGTTCATGCTCGCCTGGCTCGTCGGCACCATCGCCGCCGGGCAGCTCGCCGACATGCACGGGCCGCGGCGGCCGATGGCGCTTGGCATCTGCGGCTTCGGCGGCGGGCTGCTCCTGGCGGCGAGCGCGCAGGGCATGCCGCAGTTCCTCGCCGGACGGGTGCTGCAGGGACTCGGCGGCGGCGCGGTGATGGCGGCGTCGGTGGTGGCGATCGCGCGCGGCTACCCGGACGCGCTGCGCGCCCGCATGCTGGCGCTGACCTCGAGCATGTGGATCCTGCCTGCCGTGGTCGGGCCCGCGATCTCGGGCGCAATCGCCGAGCGGGCGAGCTGGCGGCTGGTCTT
>DAOMZC010001104.1:0-2483 GCA_035437965.1 Pseudomonadota bacterium | reverse complement strand
GGCGGTCGGAACTGGGCGCGGGGTACGGCTCGCCCAGGGAGAGCTGGCGCGCCTCTGCGCTGCCGTCTCTGCGGTCCCGAGGCGGCAGCTGCCGGAGGCGGTCGATGTGTGGTCGCTGACGCAGGCCCTCGGCTCGGTGGGAGCGACGGGCCGGCGCGCCGAGGCGCAGCTTGCGCAGCTCGTGCAGGCGGACCTCGGCCAGGCCCGGCCGAGCAGCCTGTTGACGATGCTCCACGAGTGGGCGCTTGAGGAAGGCCCCACCGCCACCGCGGCGCGCCGGCTGCTGGGGCCGCGAACCCCGGGGCCCTAGTCCAGGCGGCTGCGGCTCTCAAGGCCGCGTATCATGCGCGCCGCCGCTCAGCGCGCAGCACGTCGGCGCCGGGCGCGCCACAGAGCGATCGCCGCCGGCACCAGGATGAGCAGACCGGGCGTCGGCGCCGCGGACGCCAGCGAGCAGCCGCAGCCGATGGCGACGCTGCCGTTAGACGGCTCCCCGCCCGCCGGGTTACTGGGGTCTTGGTTCGGGGTTACGCTGGCATCGGTGGCGTCGCCGCCGTCATCGCTCGGCGCGCCACCGTCCGCATCGCCGCTGCCCGCATCCGGATCACCAGCGCTGCCATCGCTGACCGCGCCGGCGTCGTCTGTAGCCCCGGCGTCGCTGACCGAGCCGGCATCTCCGGTAGCTCCGGCGTCGTCGGTAGCTCCGCCATCGCTGGTAGCGCCGCCATCGGGGGTCGCGGGAGGCGCCGCAGTGGTGCACGCAGCCGCGCGGCAGGCGTCCGTGAACGCGCCATACCGGTCATAGACCCGCACGCAGAAGTAATAGTCGGTAACCGGTGTGAGCCCGGTGACCTTGCGATAGTCGGTGCCGTACGGCGGCGTCGCGATGAGCGTTGCGGCCGAAGGAGTGAAGCCCGCCGTCTTGGCCATGTGGACCTCGGTGCGCCCGTAGTCCTTGACCGTAGCCAGCAGCGGTCCCGACCAGCTCAGATACAGCTGCGTCGAGCGATCCGGCAGATCCGCGTAGCAGTTCAGGTTCTTGGCGGCGGGTGGCGGATCATTGGTGATGTCGATCGGCGTCGTCGTGCCGAGTCCGCCGCTGCCGAGGTTGTTCGTACCGGCGCTGAGGGTGAGCGGCCCGAACGTCAGCTTCTTGTCGGCGTTGTCGGTATAGGTCAGCTCGACCTGGTAGGTGTTGCCCGGAACCAGCGCCGGCGAGTAGAGGCTGGGGACGCTCTGCGAGAAGCTGCCGCCGGCGGTGACCTTGCCCACGGTGGGCGCGTAGAGGTTCGTCCCGCTGTTGTAGCGGGCGGCGACTCCGGACACGGCGAAGGTGCGGACCTGCGTCGCGGTGCTGCTGGTCTGGTTGAACGCGCCGCCACCGGCCGCGCGCATGTACACGATGAGACTCGCGTTCTGAGCGCCGGCGATACTGGGACTGACAGCGGCGCCCGCAGCGAACAGGAGTGCCCCGAGGACTGCGGGGCGCAGGTTGGAGATCTGCATGACTGATTGTACACCGGCCGCGCTCTTACCGACCGCGCGGCCACAACCAGTAGCGCGTGGCGGATTTCAGCAAGGGAAGCGCGGCCGATGAAATTCCCTGCAGCGCCGGAGAGTTACGGTCTGCCGGGCGGCGCCGTGCAGCGGGGCGCGTGCTCAAGAAGATTCAGGAGCTCGCTGTGTACCGGCCGAACACCCGCGGGCGCGTCCAGCCGGTTGACACCGGGGGCCTCACCAGCAAGCAGCCGCGCGGGGGGCAGCGGGCTGGGCGGACTCTGCGGGCAGCCCGGCTTCATGCCGGCCTCGGCGATCCGCAACAGCTCGACCGCGTAGTCGGCGGCGGCTTCGGAAGAATCCGGCCAGGTCAGGGTTCCCCGGCCGAGCACCCGCTCGCCATCGAGCCAGGTCCAGGAGAGCTGGGTCTGGGCGCTGGTGAACCACATACTGTCCATCGTCATGCCCGTCACCATCCCTTCATCGATCGGCAGCTGCAGCTTGATGTCCGCTGGGACTTTGACCTGGAAGGACTCTACATGCTTGTTGTTTTCGATCTTGCTTACCAGCAGCGCCATCCACGCCGCCTCGCGCAAGTTATCCACGGGCAGCTGCCCGGTCACAAGCTGCGCCCGGCGGCCCGAATCGGTGCGCGCGCCGTCGACACTGCCATCGCCGCCGAGGGCAAGTCCGCTGCAGCTGCTGGCCACGTAGGCGGCGCCGGAGGCCAGATCGTAGGCGCGAATCTCATCGCAGAACGAGTAGTGGCCGCGCCGCCCGCGCAGAACGAGAAAGCCGCGCCCGGGCGCCCGCACGCGACCTAGCGGCAGCGCGTCTTGCTTGGGGTGGAGCTCCGCGATGCAGGCGTGCCACTTCTGGTAGCGCTTATCCGCGGGCACCTTTTGGGCGCGGGCGGCGCAGTCGGCCGGGCTGCGCGGCGCCCGCGGTTCCCCAGCGCCCGCAGTGGCCTCCTTCTGCCGGGCTAC
>DAOMZC010001103.1:0-2483 GCA_035437965.1 Pseudomonadota bacterium | reverse complement strand
CTCCTGAGCCCGCGTCCGCGACGCCCGCGACCCCGGCCGCCCCCGCCGCGACCCCGGCCGCGCCGGCCGGAGCCGCCGACCTCAACTTCGACCTCCTCGATGAGGGAAAGAAGCCCGACGCCGGGCCCAGCCCCGAGGAGCTCAAGCGCCGCGCGGCCATCGAGCGCGGGGCGCGCATCCGCCGCCCGATGCTCACCGCCCACCAGGCGCTCGGCTTCGCCACCCTCGCCGCGCTCACCGCCACGGTGGTCATCGGCCACCTCAACTACTACGACAAGTACCAGAGCGGCGACTTCAGCGGCCGCTACTCGCTGGCCCACGAGGGCCTGGGCATCGGGACCTCGATCCTGTTTGGCGCGACCGGCCTTTTGGCGGTGTTCGCCCCGAACCCCTACCCCAAGCCGATCCGCCTGGATACAGCGCTCATCCACAAGATCTCGATGATCCTGGCCACCGCCGGGATGGTCACCCAGGTAATCCTCGGACCGGTGACCGCAAACCGCGTCGGGCGGCTGGATCAGGGGAGCCTCGCGCTGGCCCACGTGGTGACCGGCTACGCGACCTGGGCGTTTATGGCCACGGGCACGTTCGTGTATTTTTTCTAGAGGGGGCGGCAGCGTCTCGCACCCGGCGGGAACCGCTTCCGCAGTCAGCTTACCGAGGAGGATCGCATGAACATCCGGTATTTTTTCGGCACGCTCGTCGGCGCTCTGCCTGCAGCGGCCGTTTTCTGTCTGTCTCTTGTGTCGTCCGGCCACGCCCAGGCGCCGCCGCCGCCGGCGTCGGCAGTGGTGCTCAGCGCCGATCCGGCGGCCAGCTCGATCAACTATCACATGGTGCACAAGCTGCATCGGTTCGACGCCTCGTCCAAGAAGCTCGAGGGCAAGGTGAAGATCCTGCCGAGTGGCGTGGCCCAGGTGGCGATGCGCGCCCCGGTCGAGTCGTTCGACTCGGGCAACAGCAACCGCGACGCCCACATGAAAGAAGTCACCGAGGCGGCGCGCTTCCCCCAGGTCGAGCTCAAGGGCCTGTGCGACAGCTGCGCGATCCCCGCGACGTTCCCGACCACGGTGGACAAGACGCTCAAGGCCGAGCTGACGTTCCACGGCATCAAGAAGGAGCTCGAGGTGCCGGTGAAGCTGACCTACGAGTCGGCGACCCGTATCCACGCCGTCGCCCACCTCTCGGTGAGCCTGGACGCCTTCAAGATCGAGCGCCCGAGCCTGCTCTTCGCCAAGGTGGACGACGAGCTCAAGCTCGATGTCGATGTCGTGCTCAAGCAGTAGGCGCACGCCTGCCTTTTAAAACCCCGCCTTCCCCATAGGTATCTAGGATGAAGCTACCCGCGAAACTTTCTTGCCGCGGCCCGGCCGCGCTCTTCGCTTTACTCTGGCTCGCCCTGCTCGCCCCGGTCGCCGGCTGTGAGTCGGAGGTGAACCTGGGGGCGGTGCCGCAGGCGGTCAACCAGTGCGATGCGCCCACCGCCGACGAGCTCATTCCCGAAGCGCCGATGCTGCCCGGTCGCAACTGCTCGGTCTGTCACAGCCCGACCGGCCAGGCGAGCCGGCGGACCTGGACGGCCTCGGGGACGGTGTTCGACAGCCCCAACGCCAAGTGCTCGCAGGGCCTGGCCGACGTCAAGGTCGAGATCGCGGACGCGACGCGCAAGGTGCTCATCACGCTCTACACCAACCGCAGCGGGAACTTCTTCACCTCGGAGCCGATCAACTTCTCGGGCATCATCGCGCGGGTCAGCAAAGACGGAAAGTTCAAGGAAATGCAGGGCGCGATGGTGAACGCCAACTGCAACGACTGCCACTTCCCGGGCGGGATCGCCGGGGCGCGCATCTACCTGAACTAGAGGGTCGGAATCGAGGGCGACCACACGTTGGCCGGCAGGTGGGTCAGGCAGCTGGCCCAGCTCAAGGCACTGCTGCGGCAGCTCGGGCCGGCGTGGGCGCTGCTGGCGTTCTGTCTTTTGTGCCCGCTGCTGACGGGGCCGACCCTGGTCGCCAAGCTGGGGGCGATCGCCGACTGGCTCGTGGGGCAGCCGCTGCGCGGGGTGCCGCTGTGGACGGCGGCGATGGGGGTCGTCATCGGGCTCGGGCTCTTGCCGGCGTATGCCAACACGCTGCTCTGCGGGTGGGTGTTCGGGGCGACGGTCGGCTTCGCCTCGGCGATGACGAGCTACCTGGTGGCGGCCTGCCTGGGCCACTTGATCGCGAAGAAGGTTGCGTTCAGCCGGGTCGATCCGCTCATCGACAGCAGCGAGCAGGCGCGGCAGGTGCGGCGGGCGCTGCTGCACAGCAGCCGGGGGCGGGCGCTGCTGATCGTGTCGCTGTTCCGCCTTACCGGGTTTCCCTATCCGGCGGGGACGCTGGTGCTCACGAGCTGCGGGGTGTCGTTGTGGCTGAACCTGCTGGGGGCGATGGGCGGGACGGCGCCGCGCATCGCGACCGGCACGCTCATCGCCTCGCGCTTTG
>DAOMZC010001102.1:0-2490 GCA_035437965.1 Pseudomonadota bacterium | reverse complement strand
GGGACGGGAGTGCAGACGTGGGCCGTTCCGATCCCGGGGCAAGCTCCACGCCGGGCGCGAGCTGGAGTCCCGACCCCGGCCGCACGAACAGCTGCACGGCGGTCACCGCGAGCGCCGCATTGCTCAGCTGATGTTCGCCCGAGAGCGGAACCGCCGCGGCCAGCTCACCGTCGAGCGGCGGGATCGCCCCCAGCTCAGTAACTCTGGATGGAGCTGCCGGCTCGCTCGGCTCTGGCGCGTAGAGGCGTAGCGGGGCGCCGATGCGCTGCGCCTCGGCGATTAGCACGGCGCGGGCGTCCGGGGGGGAGCAGGCGGCGAGGGCAGGGATGCCCGGTCGAAAGATGCCGGCCTTCTCGCGGGCGATGTCGGCCCGCGTCGGGCCGAGCAGCTCTACGTGATCCAGGCCGATGCTCGTCACCACCGTCACCTGCGCCGCGCACAGCCGCGTCGCGTCCAGCCGCCCGCCCAGCCCGGTCTCGACCACCGCGAGGTCGACGCCGGCTTCCCGCCACAGCACGAAGGCGGCGGCGGTCAGGGCTTCGAAGAAGGTCAGGGTCACTGCCGGTGCCGCTTGCGCCGCCGCCTGCACGGCGGACAGCGCGCCGACGAACTCGTCCTCGGTGCAGTCGCGAAATCCGGCCGCGGCCTCGTCGCTGGGCTGGATGCGCTCGCGCACCCGCTGCAGGTGCGGCGAGGTGTACAGCCCGATGCGCAGGCGCCGCCCGCCGGCTTGCCGCAGCGCGCCCGCCAGCTGCCCGAGCAGCGACGCGCAGTAAGCGGCCGTCGAGCCCTTGCCGTTGGTGCCGGCGATATGGATTGCCGGGATCCCCGCTTGCGGCTCGCCGAGCCGGGAGAGCACCGCGGCCAGCCTCTCGGTGCCCGGCTGGATCCCATAGAGCGCGAGCTGGCAGAGGTCGCGCAGCGCCGCCGTGTAGCCGGCCGAGGCCATGCTAGGAGAAGGACTTGGCGCCGTCGCTGCTCTCGCTGTCGCAGAGGAGCGCCGAGATGATCGGTGGGGCCTCGGGCGCGGACCCGGTGGATCCGTCGGCCGCCGGCTCTTCGCCGGGCTCGCGCGGCGCTGGCGGGGGCGCGGGCTCGATCGGCAGCGGCGGATCGGCCAGGAGCTCCGGCGACAACGCCAGGATCTCGCCCGACGAGCTAAGCGCGGGATTGGCCAGCACGATCGGCACCGCCGGCTGCCCGAGCAGCATGCGCAGGAGCCCGGCCAGCCGCATCTTGAGCTCGGCGCGCGGGACGATGGCGTCGATGATGCCGTGCTTGAGCAGGAACTCGGCGCGCTGGAAGCCCTCGGGCAGCTTCTGGCGGATCGTCTGCTCGATGACCCGCGGCCCGGCAAAGCCGATCATCGCCCCCGGCTCGGCCAGGATGAGGTCGCCGAGCAGGGCGAACGACGCCGCCACCCCGCCGGTGGTCGGGTTGAGCAGCACCGAGATGTAGGGGATGCCGCGCTCGCGCAGGCGGCCGAGCGCGGCGCTGGTCTTGGCCATCTGCATGAGCGACAGGATGCCTTCCTGCATGCGCGCTCCGCCGCTCGCCGACAGGACCACGGCGGGAATCTGCTCGCTGGCCGCCCGCTCGAACAGGCGGGTGATCTTCTCGCCGACGACCGAGCCCATCGAGCCGCCCATGAACTCGAACTGGAAGATCCCCAGCGCGACCCGCAGGTCGTGCAGGTTGCCGACGAAGCTGCGGAAGGCGTCGGCCCGCCCGAGCGTCTTTTTCAGGCCGCTCAGGCGGTCGGCGTAGCTCTTGGTGTCGCGGAAGCCGAGCGGGTCGGTGGCGCCCAGGCCCGTGTCCTGCTCGACGGCGGTTCCCTCGTCGAAGAGCAGGCGGATGCGATCCTCGGTCGGCATCGTGAAGTGGTGCCCGCACTGCGGGCAGCAGCGCAGTGCGAGCACGATCTTCTGCGAGTCGAGCGTGGTGGCGCAGCCGTCACACTTCTGAAATAGACCGCTCGGCACCGAGCGTTTCTCGGAGCCAAACTCTGGAGCTTTATTCTTCCGCGACCACCAAGCCATCGCCCTTGCACCATACCCAGAGTGCTACCGATAAACAAGGGCCACCGACTGTGGCGGCAGCCCGACGTCCAAGACGGGGTCGGTGAGCGGGGCGCCGCTTGACGCCCCCAGGTACAGCCCGGGGGCGAGCTGTCCCGCCCCGGCCGCGCCCGCCGACAGCACCACCAGGCGGCCGTCCAGGACCCGCACCGCCGCCACGAAGCTCATCGGCCCGAGCAGCGCCGCCCCCTTGGTCTTGGCGATCGCGTCCACCGCGTAGACCGTGTTGTTGTAGGTCATGCCGCTTTTGACCTGCAGGTCGGCGAACACGTGGGCGCCGTCGAGCGCATCCAGCGCGCTCACGTTGCCGCCGAGCTCCATGCCGGTCAGCGCCAGGCCCAGGGACTTCTGGCCGACCAGATCGACCCGCTCGATGCCGCCCTTGCCGACCTGGGTGCCGCCGTACTGATCG
>DAOMZC010001101.1:0-2493 GCA_035437965.1 Pseudomonadota bacterium | reverse complement strand
TGTTCGGACTGCTGCTGACTTGCCCGCAGATGACCAAGGTCCCCGGGCTGCTGCTGGCGGGCACCGGAGCGCTGGCGGACGAGTGGCAGGGAACGGTGAGCGAGTTCAAGGAAGTCTTCAAGGAACTGCAGGACGCGGGGCTCTGCCTGGCCGATTGGGGAGCGCGCGTAGTCTACGTGGTGCCGCTGCTCACCGAGATGGTCTGCAACCGGCCCAACGGCCCGAGCCAGGCCGCCGCCTTCGGAACGGTCCTCTTCAGGCTGGCCCCGGACTGCGAGCTGACGCGGCGCGTGGACCATGACCTGCGCCAGCTGATGCTGAACTCTCCGGCGCTCATGGCGTCGTACCTGCGCTGCCGCCCGATGTCGACCGAGGATGCCCGGCAGCAGGCGGGGGTGCCGCTGCCCACACAGCCCCGGCAGATGGCGCTCAATCTGCCCGAGGTCCCAGAGGTTCCCGAGCCCGCGGCGGCACCGGCGGAGGGAGACGACGAGGAGCCGGAAATCGATTCTGCTGGCGGCGAGTCCGATGACCTCCAGTGCGCGCCGGAACAGTGCCCCGGCGAAAAGGACTCGCCGCCGGCACCTCGCCTGGTCGCCGCGTGGCCCGAGCACGAGCTGGCCGACGGCATGGCTGAGCTCATCGCCAACGCTGGTGAATCGCTGGCGCTACCGCCGAGCGGCCTGACCGCCACCCAGCGCGCAAACCTTGCAGTCCAGTGGCGCGCCGCGTACGAGGCGGGCTGGCGCCGGCAGGACCTGGCGGACCTGGGCACCTGGATCGGCGCCGGGGGTCTGCAGTGGCTGCGGCACTGCCGACCGGCTGCCTACCTCTCCTCCTATCTGGGCGATGCGCTGGTCGCGATGGACCAGCGCCGCAAGAAGGGAATGCGGGCAGCGCCCGCCCGCGCGCCGGCCCACGGCGAGCCGCGGCTCCGCTGGTGGTTCGACACCGACGGGAGCCCCGGCGAGGTCGACGACGGCGCGACGGAAAAGTTCATCCGGATCAAAGGCGACCCCTGGGAGAAGGAACAGATGCAGGCGCTGTATCAGCGCCACCTGAACGGGGAGCGGCTCACCATCAAGGACATCAAGGCCGTCTTCGCCCAGGAAAACCGGCCTGGATACCAGCCCCCAGGCAGCAGCCCCGCCAGACCAGAGAGTCTGCGGCAGGCGGGTTAGGAGTACTCATGCCACCCGATGAGGCGACGTTGCACGCCGTGCAGCAGATGCTGGACAGCACCCGTCACCAGATCATGCAGGACCTGGTGCAGCTGCTGGAGGGCCGCGGCCTTCTGCCGAGCAGCGCGCAGACAACGACAGAGGAACCATGCAAGTCACCCAAGTTCACGGACCCTACAGAGACCACAAAGGAATCCGTCTCGTCCTCGTGTATAGCGATGGCCGCAAGGATTCTCGAAGAGGCTTCGCGACGGAAGGCGAGGCCCAAGCCGTCAAAAAGGAACTCCTCCGTCAGATCGAGGAGCAGCGCGGCGTAAGTATCCGCATCGCGCTGGACCAGTACCGCGAGTACCTGGTCACGGTCAAAGGGAACAAGACCGGGAGCATCGCGACTACGCTCACCCGGCTGCGTGACTTCTTCATCGACTTGGACCGGTCAGTCGCCGCCCTGACTCCCAAGTACTGTCGCGACCTGTATGAGGCGCTGACCAAGCGACCGAGCGCACGAACGGGCAAGCCAGTCACGGCGGACACCCATCGCAATGCGCTCGCGGAGGCGCGGACGTTCCTTGCGTGGTGCGTGCAGACGGCTTTGCTGAAAGCCAACCCGCTGCAGGCGGTCCACGGCATCGGCCGGCGCCAGCACGGCAAGGCGCAGCTGCGGGTGGACGAGGCCAAGCTCCTCACGAACAAGGCGCTCGAGCTGGCGGCGCTGGGCAATGACGGCGCCGTGGCGATGCTGGTAGCGCTGCTGATGGGCCTGCGCGCCAGCGAGATCATCAGCAGGCAGGTGCGTGACTTCGACGACGGGGGCCGGGTCCTGTGGGTGGAGCGCGGCAAGACCGCCGCGGCGCAGCGCCGGCCCGAGGTCCCCGATGTGCTGCGCCCGCACCTTCAGCGGCTGGCGCAGGGCAAGGGCCCCGGCGACAAGCTCTTTGGTCACCACGACCGGTGCTGGGTGCGCGAGTGCACGCAGAAGATCTGCGACCAGGCCGGCCTGCCGCGGGTGACTGCCCACGGGCTACGGGGGATGTGCAGCACCCTGGCAATCGACAGCGGCCAAGCCTCGCACGCGGTCGCCGCCATGCTGGGGCATGCCAGCCCCACCGTCACCGAGCAGAGCTACATGGCCCCGGGCACCAAGGAAGCCCGCGGCCAGCGCGAGCTGCTGCAGCGGGTAAAGCCCGCACCAGCGCCCGTCCGTAGCTGCCGTGTCTGTGGCTGCACCGACAAGGACTGCTCGCAGTGCGTCGCCAGGACCGGGCAGCCTTGCCGCTGGGTGGCAGAAGACCTATGCAGCGCATGTCTATGA
>DAOMZC010001100.1:0-2494 GCA_035437965.1 Pseudomonadota bacterium | reverse complement strand
AGATGCAGCCGATCCTCGACAAGATGACCTGCACCACCGTGCGCTGCCACGGCGGCGGCGTTCCCCGCTTCACCCTCGTCAAGCAAGCCAAAGAGCTGGTCGACCTCCAGACCAACTACCGCGAGGTGCTCGCCCACATCGACTACGACTACATCCCGTTTTCCCAGATCATGACCCGCATGCGCGAGCCCTGCGCCTACGTCCGCACCGCCGCCTGGATCGACAAGAAGCCGCCGCCGAGCTGCCCGCTGCGCGACCCCGACCCGAGCCTCTTCCCGCGCCCCGACGCCGACGGCGCCCCCGTCCATCCCAAGGCGCCGCCCGGCCCGCCGCCCGGCCTCAAGCTCTAAGTCCGCGCGGCGTCAGGGGGTACCGGGCGGCACCACCACCGCCTCGGTTGGCTCCGGCGCCCGCGCCTGACCCAGGACCGGGTTCAGGTCGTGCGGCCGCAGCATGCGCCGCCGCTCGTGGATCTGGCTCGTGTCGTGGTCGACGAACAGGCCCTTGATGAAGTCGAGCGCGACCTCGAACTGGCGGCGGATGCCGACCATCTTGATGAGGTAGGCGAGGGCCCAGAAGTACCACGCCAGCCAGCCCGCCACCGGGATCCCCATCAGGTTGGCCACCGTCGAGTGCTTGCCCAGCCCCACGATGTAGCCGACATCGACGTAGCGGATGGTGCGCGGCGCCCCGAGCCCGAGGTCGCTCAAGATGTTCGCCGCCGCCACCCGCCCCATCTGCATCGCCCCCTGCGCCACCGCCGGCACCGCCTGCCCGGTCTCGTCCTGGCAGTCGGCGATGTCGCCGATCGCGAACTCCCGCTCGCCAAGGCGGGTGCCGCTGTCCACCTTGAGCTTGCCGCCGCGCCCGACCGGCCACGGCCAGAGCTTCTCCAGCGCCATCCCGCGGATGCCGGTGGTCCAGATCAGGGTGTGCGCCGGGATCACCCCGCCGTCGTCGAGCATGATGCGCCCCTGCTCGACCCCGACGACCTTGCGGTTGAGCACGATGTTGACCCCGAGGCCGCGCAGGTGCTTCTCCGCCACCTGGCTGTGCACCTCGCGGATGCCCGGCGGCAACAGGCGCACCCCCGCCTCGACCAGCTGCACCGAGACCAGCGACTGCGGGATGTTCTTGTACAGCTTGGCCATCGTGGTGCGGAACATGTGCAAAAGCTCGCTGCACACCTCGACGCCGGTGATGCCGCCGCCGGCGACCACGAAGGTGAGCAGCTGCCGCCGCGCCGCCTCGTCCTGCGCCTGGTCGGCGAGCTCCCACATCTCGACGACGTGGGCGCGCAGGCGGATGGCGTCCATGACCGTCTTGAACGGGAACGAGTTCTCCTCGGCGCCCGGGATGCCGAAGTAGTTGGTCGACGAGCCGGCGGCGATGACCAGGTAGTCGTAGGACAGCCGCAGGCCGTTGTGCAGCTCGAGCACGCGCGCCTTGGCGTCGACGCTGCGCAGCTTGTTGCGGAGGAAGCGGATGCGGTGCTGGACGCAGAAGGCGCGCAGCGGGTAGACGATGTGGCGGGTCTCGACGGCGCCGGTGGCGACATCGGGGAGCAGCGGGTTGAACTGGAAGAAGTTCTCTTTGTCGATGAGGGTGAGGCGGAGCCGGCCCTTGCGATGGGCCCGCGCGAGCCGCTTGCACACCTCCAGCCCGCCGAACCCGCCGCCTACCACCACCACCTCGGGCGGCGCGTCTTTCATCGCTTTTTCCACTTTATGAGCCTCGGCGCCATGCTGTCCCCGCGCCCGGGAGTCGTCAAGCCTGTCCACTTCGCCGGGCCGCTGCGGAGCGGCGCCGCGGTCGCGCTTAGGGGGTGGCGCTGTCGCCGTCCGGCTCGAGCTCGGTGAGCCAGTCGGGCTCTTCCCGGATGACCTTGATGCCGTAGCCCAGGTAGTGGAGCGCGAAGGCGAAGCCGGCCTGCAGGTCGCGGCGCGTCGTCACCTGCGTCAGATCGACGCCCAGGTGCACGATTGTCCGCGACACTGCGGCCGAGATCCCGACCAGCACGCAGTGCGCCCCGAGGAGCGCCGCCGCCTGCGTCGACTGGATCAGCGAGTTGGCCACCGAGGTGTCGACCAGGCTGACGCCGGTGATGTCGATGATCACCACGCTGGCCTGGTGGTGCTGGATCGACTCGAGCAGCGCGTCCATGAGGTGGGCGCTGCGCGTCGACTCGATGTGCCCGACGAGCGGCAGCACCAGCACGCGGTTGTAGATGGGCAGCACCGGGGTGCCGATCTCGCGGATGGTGGCGATGAGGCGCTCTTGCTCCTGCACGACGGCGCGCAGGTTGGCTTCGCTCTGCTGCAGGGCCTGCTGGCTGTTGCGCTGCTCGGTGATGTCGCGGCACAGCCACAGCCGACCCAGCCACTGGCCCTCGCTGCTCAAGAGCCGCGCCGTCAGCTCGAAGACCCGTCCGTCGCGCAGCTCGGCGACGCCGTGCCAGTGGTCGCGGCCGCCCTCGCGGATGCTCCGGACGATC
>DAOMZC010001099.1:0-2499 GCA_035437965.1 Pseudomonadota bacterium | reverse complement strand
GCGCACATTGGAGCCAGCATGCGGACGTGTCCGGGCGAAGGTTTGAAGCGAGCTCCCGCCGCCGCAGTGCTCACTAAACGGGGGGCGCCGTCGGGACCCCGAGGCGGGACCCCGAGGCGGGACCAGGGGTCGGGACCCTGGGGCGGGACCCGACAACGGGACCAGGCGTCGGGACCCGACGCCTGAGCTCCCAAAAACTAGCTCCAAAAAACAGCTCGCTTTGCAAAAAATATTCCCCTGCGCATAACCTCGCCAAATCATGGGGCTTTTTCGACCTGGATTGCGATGGTGATTGAGAGGTTATTGCGCACGGTCGAAAAGGGCACCTGCGACGTCGGGTCCCGACGTCGGGTCCTGGCGTCGGGTCCTGCTATGGGGACCCGGCATCGGGTCCTGCTTTGGGGTCCCAGCGTCGGGTCCTGCTGTGGGGTCCCGCTGTCGGGTCCTCATGGCAAGCCACGACGCCACGGTACAATATCAGGCCGCGACGCAGACTCGCGACGCCTTCCGACGACGCTGCGCGGTGTGGTGCCGGCGACCGCGGCCAGCAGTACGGCAGCAGCGCAGCGTGTCCGCAGTAGCAACGCGCCCGGCAGGTGCGCCAGGCCGCACAACGCTATCCGTTGCGCAAGCGAGACCAGCTTGTCCGCACAGCTGGGCAGCGAGCCTACAAAGCTCGTCAGCACGACAGGCAAGCTGCCGCCCGGCAGCAGACCAAGCGCCTCGCCTCGCAGCGGCCCAGCGACCGCCAGCTGGGGGGGGCTGCCCTGCCTGGGAGCCCAGGCGCCCTCAGAAGCATTCAGAGGCCGTTTGGGGCTATACCCAAGTAGAGGCCAGCTCGGCAAATAGGTGCCGGGGACGCAGCAAGGGGGGAGGTCGGGTCGTGGCGCCGGCGCGCAGGCGTCCGGCTGGCGAAACTCGCTCCAGATCACCGCCGCCGCTCTCTCTTCAGCATGTCGAGGCTGGCGCTAAGAGCGATGAGCTTCTCTGTGGCGCGCTCCTTCAGCTCCTGCTCGCTTTGCTCGTCGAGCAAGACGCCCTGTCGGACCCAACACACCGGCGTCTTGCGCTCGGGCGGCGGGTTGCGGATGTAGTCCCAGCGCTCCGTCCTGGTTTCCTCTAGCGCTTGTTCGCTGAGGCTGGCTCCTTCTCGCAGGCGCTGCGTCGTCATGGGACTGCCCTCAAGGTCCTGTAGCTCGGCCAGCTGGTGCGACACCCTGAGCAGCTCTCTCTTGACGCTGACGAGGCAGTCCTGGCTGAACTGTTCGTGCGAGTTCAGCGGAGCAGCGGACGCTGGAGGCTGGGGTGCGGGGGCAACACTGGGCCGGGACGCGCTCTGCGGGGGGACCGGAGACGACATAGGGGCTGGCACGACTGGCATTCTACCTCCGGGCGGTAGGTGCGGGCGAACTGGTCTGGGAGCGTCCATCACACGGGCGACGCCCGAGGAGGACACCCCCGGCATTCTGGAGACGAAGCGCGGCTCAGAGGGAGCCTTCGCGGCGGCATGGAACACAGCCGGCATCGCCCCGATGACTTGCTCCGCTGTGCTTGCGGCCACGCAGAGCGCGAGCTGGCCAAGCAGCTCCAGGTTCGCTTCCGCCCACTCCGACAAGCTGGCCGGGAACCGCGCAGGGCTCTGCTGGCTTTCCTTCAGGAGGTCCAGCGCTATCTGCGCCGCAGACTGCTCCACCTGAACCGGCTGCTCCGCCTGCAAGAACGCCCGGATGAAGTGGCGCACAAACCAGCGCGCTGACCACGCGATCAGCAACTCGAAGCGCTCCATCTGCTCGTGCAGCGCTACCGGGTCGGCCTGGTGCTGCTCTTCCAGGAGCTTTCGCAGCAGCTTGGTGCCGCGCGAGCTCGCTAGGTCATAGACGCTGTCGGCCGCCTCTCGCTCGGCGCGCTCGCGATGAAGCGCGCACTCGGCCTGGAGCTGATCCCGGTCGGCCTTCAGCGCCTCAAGCTGCTGGGTGACCACCGCATCGTCCTCCGCGGCCCGAGCCTGGAGCGCCCGGAACTGCTGCAGGAGCGCCTCGTACTCCCCATCCCGAGCCGAGGCGTGACTCTGAGCCGCCTGCTCCTGCCTCTCTGCCTCGCTGTGCTCTGCTTCCTGTTTCGTGAGCTGGGCCGCCTGCTGACTGGCTTTGTCCGCGTCCTGGCTCGCACGCGCCTCGGCAGCCGTCCACTTTTCATGAAGCTCGGCGATGTCGCGCTCCCGGGCCGTAGCCAGCTCATCGAGCTGAATGACGCGCTGTTCCCCCGCTTGGACGGCGCGCTGCAGGTCCACGAGCTGCTTGGCCTGCGAGTCAGCCTGCTGTCCAGCTTGGGCCAGTCGTTCGTGGGCCGACTGCAGCTCGGCCCGCAAGGTCTTGAGAGCTTCATCGTGCTGGGTCTGCCCGTCGGCGGTTGCCTGCTTCTGGCGACTGAGCGCCTCGAATTTGCTCGCCAGCTTGTCGTACTTGTCCGCACTCTCTGTCTGCGTCCGCTCCAGCACCT
>DAOMZC010001098.1:0-2501 GCA_035437965.1 Pseudomonadota bacterium | reverse complement strand
AGCCGACCCCGCCGCCCTCCCGCGCCCCCCTAAACAAGCGGTTCGTCAAGCCCCCCAAGTCGCGCCCCGCCGTCAAGTCCGGCCCCCCCGCCACCGAGGCCGAGGCCGTGGCCGCCAAGCGCCTCGAAGTCGACCGCAAGTTCCAGCAGGTCAAGAGCGAGTACCTGGAGTTCAAGAAGAACTTCGGCGCCCGCCTTGAAGACCGCTGGCAGCAGATCCTCTCCGACATCGCCCTGGGCCGCCGCGACCAGAGCCTGAGCGACGCCCTGGACGCCCTGCGCCGCGACATGAAGCGCGCCTCCGCCACCAACACCCAGAAGAGCCTCCCCTAACACAGCCCCTCCTAAGTTCGCGACCCCGCCCCGCCGTGGCTTCAACCTTCAGGAAGTCCCACTAAAAAAAGAGAGCAGGACCGCCCCGAGCCAAATCGAAAAGAAGCAAAAAGGAGTGGGGCCGACCTCCGAAGTCGGGGCCGCCTAACGGAAGAAGCCCGCCAAAAAGCAGCAAAAAGGAGTGGGGCCGACCGGAGATCCTTTTTTGTCAGCGCAGCTGGCAAAAAAGGATCGCAGGGAAGGGGGGCCCCACGACGGCGAAGCAAGAAAAGAGCCCCCCCGAGCTCCAGCGAAGCCCCCTACCTAGCGAGCATATTCAGTAGAGCGAGTCTCCCGCACCACACACACCCGAACCTGCCCCGCATAAGTCGCCTCTTCTTCAATCTTGCGCGCCAAGTCCCGGCTGAGCAGCACCGACTGCTCGTCGCTGACCTTGTCGTTTTCGACGAAGATCCGCACCTCGCGCCCCGCCTGGATCGCGTACGCCTTGTCGACCCCCGGGTGCCCCGTGCACAGCTTCTCCAGCGCGTGCAGCCGCTGGATGTAGGACTCAAGCTGCTCCCGCCGCGCCCCCGGTCGCTGGCTCGACAGCACGTTCGCCGCGTCGACCAGGTAGTCCAGCATGCTCTGCGGCGGCCGCTCCCCGTGGTGCGACGCCACCGCGTCCACGATCCGCTGGTGCTCCCCGAGCTTTTTGCACAGCGCCGCCCCCACCGCGCTGTGCGTGCCTTCGGACTCTTGATCCATCGCCCGCCCGATGTCATGCAGCAGCCCCGCCCGCCGCGCCTGCTTCACGTTCTGCCCGAGCTCCGCCGCCATCGCCCCCGCCAGCCAGCCCACCTCGATGCAGTGCTGCAGCAGGTTCTGCGCCCCCGTCGTGCGGAACTTCAGCTTGCCCAGCGTCCGCACCAGCTCCGGGTGCAGCTTGTGCAGCCCGAGGTCGAAGGAGGCCTGCTCCCCGACTTCTTTGCACTGCTGCTCCACCTCTTCGGCGCACTTCTGCACCGCCTCTTCGATGCGCGTCGGATGAATCCGCCCGTCGGAGATGAGCCGCGACAAGGCCAGCCGCGCGATCTCCCGCCGCACCGGGTTGAAGCACGAGATGATCACCGCCTCCGGCGTATCGTCGATGATGAGGTCGATCCCCGTCGCCGCCTCCAGCGCCCGGATGTTGCGCCCCTCGCGCCCGATGATCCGCCCCTTCATGTCGTCCGACGGCAGCGGCACCACACTCACCGTGCGCTCGGCCACGTAGTCGCCGGCGTAGCGCTGGATCGCCGTGGCGATGATCGTGCGCGCCCGCTCCTCCGCCTGGGCGTTGGTCTCGTCCTCGATGCGCTTGATCTCGCTGGCTGCCAGGCGGCGCGCTTCGTCGCGCACCTCGTCGGCGATCCGCTGCCGCGCCTGCTCGGCGGTGAGGCCGGCGATCTGCTCCAGCCGCGCCTTGGCCTGCTCTGCCGCCTCTTCGGCCTTCTTGGCCGCCGCCTCGGCGCTCTGCTCGCGGCTCTGCACGTTGCGCTCGCGCCGGTTCTGCTCTTCTTCACGCGTGACGATGATCTCGGCCTTCTTGGCGTGCGCGCTCTCCTGCTTGGCCAGGCGCTGCGCCTCGCGCTCAAGCTCCTCGCGCCGGGAGCGCAGCTCGGTCTCGGCGGTCTCTTGGGCGCGCAGCAGGATTTCCTTGGACTGCACTTGGGCGTCGCGCTTTACCTGCTCGGCTTCGGTGCGCGCGGTCTCGAGCAGGCGCATGCGCTCCTGCTCCGCGGCGGCACCGCTTGGCTTTGGCCCAAGCCGGCGAGCGAGCAACAGGCCCAAGAGGATCCCCACTGCGCACAGGGCAATGCCCACGGCGTAGCTCACGGTGACTCCTCCTTGACTTGGGGTGCGGGCAGGGACCTGACCCCGGTGCGCCACCGCTGCGATGGGGTGACGACGAGGTCGACGGGTTCATCCTGCTCGCCCATCGGAATTGAAGGTAGAACTTGGAAGTCGTAGCCGACGGCGATGCGCAGCGCGCTCGGCTGCTTGCGCAGGGCCGCGTCATAGAAGCCGCGACCGTAGCCGATGCGCCCGCCGCGGCGGTCAAAGCCGAGGCCGGGCAGCACGAACGCATCGATCGTGGTCGGCTGCGGCGCCGCGGCTGAGGTAGTGGATGATGTCGGCCTTGGTGAC